>JAWQJJ010000006.1 GCA_033485155.1 Methanomassiliicoccus sp. | reverse complement strand
AAGCAAGCTAACCGGATCAAGCCTTCTGATGTTGATCGGATGTATCTGCATGGCCACCATATTCGTCAGCGCGGCCGTGCTCATACTGTCGATGCCCAGGACTAATGGGTCACAGGCTGTCACCACCTATCCAGTCAACATAGGTTTGACCAGCTCGGCCAACTATCACGATCAATATTCTGCCATCACCGGCATGGAAGCTTGGACTTACACCACGGCCGTCCCTGCCAACCACTATGGGGAGATGTTCTCTGCATTCTACCCTAGCGGCGATGGCCCGAACTATGACATCAAGGTGACCGTGACTTGCGATAAGGCGTTCGTGGGAAGCGACATCACCATCGGATACCTTATGAACATCAACGGCCCCGGCCTTAACACTCCTGACACTGGCGCCTCCTACACCGCTCTGACCATACAGGATGGAACCCAGGTCGACATCGATACCTGGACATCGAGCGCCGTAATCCACTCTGACGCCAATGCCCAGGAGTACTTCTGGATGCAGATCACTCCGTACTTGGAGAGCGCGCACTTCACCGTGACCTACCAGGCCATCCAGGCCGCGGTTTAAACTCTTTAATCCAACTTCTTTTTTATTCTTTTCCGATCTAAAGAGTTACATCTTCGGACCCCCTCAGTACTCTCGTTTTAGATGTAGATTAACAGCCCCTCGTTTGTTATTGCCGTTAGATGGATAATAGAATTTTATAATGGCCATAACTGGACAGATAAAATGAACAATGTGCAGTGACGACCATCGTAAAATTATTATCAAGTTATCGTAATGCTCAATAGCGATAAGATATCAATAGAAAAATAATGGATGAAAGGGGTTTACTGGATCGGCAGCTCCGGCATCCAGGGCATGTTGGTATCGATTATTTCAGTGGTCAAAGTGTAATAAGTGTCCGAATCGATTTCCTTATAAGTCCACCCCTTATCGCCATCAACATACAGGTACCGGTCAATGGTCTCAGTGCCATTGATAACACGGTAATGGCTCAAAGTCATGTTACCCCAATGAGTCTGCACGGTCTCATTCCCGATGTAGGTGAGATTCGTTAGCCCCTCGGACCATGGAGCTGACATGTTGTATGTTATGGTCTCCGATGGGTAATTGATGTTAAGGTAAGTGATCGTCTCGGTGTATGTAGTAGCCGTCAGTGACACTACTGACGCATTTGCACCATAGTCTATCAATATTCCATTCACTGAGCCAGTAACATGGACCTTCATATATGCTCCGACAACATATTCGGGGTAGAAATGCAGGTATGTCGAGTTATCACCTATGGCCATGGTGTGATTTCCATCCTCAGACGTGGTGACGGTGAAGTTGAGGGTCTTGGTCTCATTGATATCCAGGTGCACCGTCTGCGACTGATACAGACTACCGTCCATGGTCAGGTTCGCCGTGTAGTTACCGTCCTTGGTTCCGTTATTCACTACATCGATCGAGACCCTGGCGGATTGATTGTCCAGCACGTTGTGCTTGTTGACGCTGAACGAGGTTACGTGGAACGAAGCGGCGCGATCGTCCGTCTTCGCGGTATTCGACTTGCCGTTGTTCGTCAGCAGCAAAGCTGCTCCAGCACCAGCGATCACCACTACAGCAACAATTACAATTGCGATTATGGAATTCTTTTGCATGTAAGGATTCCCCCCGGAGAGATAGTTTGTTGAACTAGTATATAATGTATTGATATCAATAATATTATTTGAAAAAAGTTCACTGACTGGAGTTCCATGGGTCCGACATTTCACTCCATATGTTCTGGCTTCAAACGATGACACTGATTATTGGAGGGGCGAGGCTTGAGGCCTGGCCAGAAGGGTTGCCCGGAAATTAAATTATTTCTTCCCACATTCTAGGTTTTTCTCCCGGTGTTATCAATCGATAATCTATTTACGCACATGAAAAGGTAGGCGGCCCAGGTCAACTTTGGTGGGGGCCATCATATCGAGAATGTAAAAAATGCTCACTGGATGAACGAATTGGATTACATGCGAGGATTCGCCATCATAGCTATCGTCACCATACATGTGATGGGTTTCGCACTTGTCATAGATCATCCAAACATCATAACGCCGATCGCGAACTACCTAACCCATCTGGCAGATTTTGGTGTGCCTCTTTTCCTGCTGATCTCTGGCTATATCCTTGGATTAAGATATTTCGGCAAGCTTGATCCCAAGCGGTTCTATGGGCGGCGGTTAAAAACTATCCTTTTACCATACATCTTCTTCGCGTTCGTTTATGCGATTTTCAACTGGTTCTTCATGGATCAACGTTCAATCAATGACCAGTTAATCTCGTTTATACTTTTCAGCGGAACGAGGGCACTGTGGTTCGTGGCAGTGATCATCCAGCTTTACCTCCTGTTCCCATATCTGGTTAGGTTCTACAAGCGCCTGGAAAGGACCAATGACGAAATCCTCTTACTCATTATTCCTCTGGCAATCTACCTGCTATGGTATGCCGTGATCGAGGGTGCATTTATCAACTCCATGGGCGGATACTTCGGCGTCTCGTATTACTATGCGAACTTGATGATGAGGCTGATATGCCTGCCGTATCTGGTCTTCTTTACCGCTGGAATGTATCTCAGCAGGCACAGAGATGAAGTGAAAATCGCTATGGGGAAAGCGAACCAATGGATCGTAGCTGTGCTCGCCTTACTCCTGGCACTGGTCTTGCAGTTCTTCCCTTCCGGATTTATATGGTCGGTCTTCCTGTTGCCATTCGTCGCTCTGATGAGCATTTCACTGTACCGCCTCTCTTTATGGCTCAAGGATCATGCAGGCATGCCAGCTAGGATGATCAGGACCGTCGGTCTGTATTCATACGGCATCTATCTGGTGCATATGCTTGCTATATCCATCGTGACCAAGCCTCTTTACACAATGGGCTTAGGGGTCGAAGACGCGCTCTTCTACATTCTGATGATGCCTGGGGTCGTGGCCATCAGCGTGCTCATCATCTACATTCTTGGCCGTCTTCCGTACGGCCGTTACTTATCTGGCATCAAGACCGGTCCGAAAAGTGGTATGGAAAAGAGTCCAGGTCAAAGTTCGCGAGGTGTCCATGACTGAGAAATCCGATGAGCTGTAGGTCGGTAGGCTGAAGAGTGAGCCGTCTCCAGCTGGCAACTACGAACACCCGTGGTTGCTGCCCACCACCCATCAATCAGCCCTCTCTACAATGGCGGGCAGTTAGTGATCGAGGCTAGGGCATGCGGCATTTATTCGGACGCGTAAGTGGTTGCGAATGCGATGCCCATTCTATTCGCGCCTGATGGTCCATTGCCTTTGCGACGTAAGCATCCAGGCGCTCAGGGTGGCCGGCCTTGGCTTCCCAGACCATATCGATAACATCCTTGATGTGATTGCTGCAATCACAAGTGCCGTCGGTCCTCTTCAACGAGCACGTGTTGCTATCGCACCACTTGCCGCCCCTGAGGCTCTCGTCATAAACGAGGCCGAGCCTCCTGGCTAGACAGTCTAGTGTATCATTGTCCATGTTCCGATACCAAGGATATGAAAATGGCAGAAGATAGAGGTCGTTTGTGGGGGGAGGTGACCGAAAGAACACCCTCGTCTCCGGTGGAAATTTAACAATTTTAATAATGATGTCTGGCTCGAAAGGAATCGCCGAGGCTTGATGTTGAAAACTAAATGAACATTAATAATCGCAAGGGAAGCAACAAGATGTTTTACTCTTGATTCTATTCCTAAATGGGCATCAATTGACGCGAAAAGTAGTGGCCACAATCCTGAATTTGGCAATGCATGATGAGATTCAAAGAAATGTGCCCGATGGCATAATTTTTGAATTTAAGGATTCAGAAGGCAATCTCATTCAGATAATCACAGCCAATATGCCAAAGGAATTAGCAAGGGAAGCATTTCACAACCATGACTCATATGAAACCGGCTGGATTGAGATAACAACTGAACAAGAGATAGACACGAATCAATCACTGGATGCCTTTACGGCGAAAACCCTTGATCCTTTAATCGCCCTATTGGATGTGGCAGAGCTGGAAAAACATTATCCAATCAAAATAGACCTGTACGAAGATGGAAAATTCATATGTGGGCATGGAGTAGGAAAATTATTACTGCATGATCGATGTAAACTTCGCCCGGATTATCTTTTCAGCGATGGCACACTCCAGCAATTTTTATTGAAGACATATCCAATCTATGCCTCGTCGGCTATAGATCCTGAAGTAAAAAGAAACATACCAGTGATTAAGGACATCTTTTTCTCAAGTTTCAACTCAACATTTGAGCAGGTCCACTATCTGATAGAGTTTTCAGCTCTAGAATGCTTAGTTGAGACCTATTCAGAAATTGCCGAAAGAAAGGGAATAATCGGAATCTCAAGCGTAATGGGCGAAGACAAGTTTGAAGAGTTCTTAAAGAGATTTGATGAGTGCTTGCCAGCAATGATTGGTGATGGTCCAGAGAAGGAACAGATTGAGAAGATGTTGAAGAAAAAGATAAGAGAATTCAATCGCCCAACATTCAAGAGTAAGATTGAGAACATGATTATGCATTATCACCTAACTGCCCCTAAAAATCTACAGAAGATGATTGATCTCCGAGATCTCATAGTCCATGGTAATTATTATGGGAAGAGGAGTAAAGGGAAACCAGACCCCAACTCATTGGATGATATTTTTCCTTTGAAGGGTGAACTGGATAAGTTGGTTTCTTTGCTCTTGGTCAAAGTCGTGAGTGAACCCATCTAATTATGATGTAGCGTCAATAGAAAGCAATATGTCAATACAATAATCGGTAGTTCCTCTTCTATGGCCTCTTCCCGCCACCAGTGCCAAGCGGTCATCGAGCAGCTGCAGTTCGAGGATCGAGGGCAAGAGGTAAAGATGCCCTATCTGTTGCCGTCGATACGTCCGAGGAAGGCATTGGGTTCTCGACGAGGCGGGCTTCCCGGTCAACGAGATCTGGGACAGGAGCGACCGGCCGGCATATTGTACACAGTGCAACTGGGCCGGCCCCATGAGATCGACCGCGAACCGGGCGGACGATTGTTTCCCCCACCGGTGCCCGAAGTGCGGTGCCGTGGTCGCGAACCGGAAGGGCGAGGAATAGTCTTCTGAAATTCAATGGCAAATAATATGCCAATGAAACGATATTGAGGTCGTTGGTGGGGACTTGGACAGAACTAGAAGTGTCGTTATAGGCTCAGTGCTTGGCGGATTAATTATAGCCTTCTTTGGCTATCAGCTCCTATTATGGGCTGAGCCGTTCGAAGATGATATTACTCGCCAATATTGGCCCGCTTTCTTTCTGTTGCTCGGTCTGGCCATAGCGGTCAAGGGCGCCTTCGTCCACATTGATGCTTACCTGGCCGATAGGCCGTAGGTCGTGTCGCGCCGTTGAGAATGATACTCAAGACTCGGAATCACCGATAGCATTATTATAATCTAAGATTGATGTAAACTTACAGGTGGGGAGATGAACAACGAGATGTTCAAAGTACTGGCAATCTTGGAAGCGGTGACGATCGTATTCCTTGTGATCGTATTTGTTTCGATATCGTCGCTATCTAATGCATCTAGCGGGTCCGACACATCTCTGGACGACACCTTATTCCATTTTTATGGCCCAAACAGTAACGGTTCTTATGTCGTCGTACAGGAACTGATGGTGAAGAACATGGTGGGTAGCGTCAACTTCACTGTCGATGGTAATTGGAATGCTATCGGGATCTATGTTCAGGGCATCAGTGGAGCCGATGTGATCTACACCGAAACTCCTCCTGACAATCCAGCCGGGGCGACCATTGTCAACGGGACGGCGCTGCCATTCATGTATTCCGGTCCGTTTCATGTGAATAGTGAGAACCTCTTTGGGGCAACCACAGTGTTGGACAACCAGACGTCAGGGAACTGGACACTCCATTATGATGTCCAAGGCGGGCCGGTGAAGATCTACATCGTGGAAGCCCAACTCCCAGATCTATGAGTCATTGACCAGTTGGCATAGTTACGAACAGGAAGGGGGAGGAGTGACCACCATTACTCTTCGAATTATAAGGTTTTTCAATTACTTTTTTTCATGATCCTGAATGAACTCAATCACTCGTGGTTCGAATTTAATTTTTGCTTTGACGATGTCTCTGTGCTTTTTTTTCATTAGCTGGATCGTCATAGCTCCCTCCCCTGATGGCACCATTTTTTATGCAATCAGATAAGTAATTGGCATATTCCGGAATTAATCGCGCTTGGAATTGAAAATAGTTTTTTTCCTTGCCCGTAAAAACTTCCTTCTCAGTCTTATTCTCATTCTTCTCACGGCCGGCCTTCTCCTCATCCGAAACTGTGGTTGAACAGATCTGATTGAGACCGTGTATTTCCGCAACTTCCAGCATTTCCCACCCCAGTTCCTCCGAGGTGAGCCTTTCTTTATGCTTTACTAATGGGGCCTGGATATTACATATCAGCCTTTCAAAAACCAAATCCTGTCTTTTCCCCTTTATGCTCATCTTCTTTCTCTCTAAGCTGAGGACGTTTATAACTGCTGATTTGATTAAGAAATCGAATAGCCAGTATCGAGGGGCCCCCATACTCGTATTGGACGATTTCTCTTGAAGAATGGAAACCAGCGTACCTATCTCCACGAGATTGTGCTCAATCGACCCCTCCATATACGATACAGGGTAAGCGCCAATTATTGCCACTATCTTACTATTGTCGTCTTCAATCTTGACGAATAGTCCATTGGATATGCTGAATTCCAATTCTTCCTCTGTTCGCTTGTAAATAGCTTCACTCCGGTCGTCTCCGCTAATCACATAGTCATTTATGAGTTTAGATATCTCCGAAAAATCCTCCTTAGTAGCAATAGCTGCTGTATATATTGGAGATTTAAAATAATTTATTATTTCTTTTTCTGGATTCTCCATCTCCCCCACAATAATAAGGACTCCTTCGAAGTGCTTATAGTTATCTAATATTGGATAGAGAAAACTGCACCATAACAAAGACCTGAGTTATGAATGATACGTCATGCTCCAAGGGGCCGTTATTGTTTCCCGTTCCGTTAACCATCGTGTGACAGCACCATCGCGAACCGCAAGGGCGAGGAATAAAAGCGATAGGTAGCCCCCATGGAGGCGGTGTGACCCCCATGGTATTGTTTACTGTACAAGGGCTACTGTCGGAAGAAAATCTCCAAGCCCGTTCATAATCGTTAGCTCAACGTTATCAAGGGAATAAGGCAACTCGGCGTGCGTAGGGCGCCGTATATCGAGCCCCGTTATTTCCATAGTTATATTTTTGATAATTACAATAATCTCTGGAACTAAATTATGGGGGGAACAAGATTTGACATGCTCTAAATGTGGTGCGCTCACAAAGCCAGGCGCAGAATTCTGTCCGAGCTGCGGAGCGAGCTTGAATGCTTCACCACAACCGCCGGTACACCAGCCGGCTCCAGCGTATTATCCACCAGCCAAGAAGAGTAACAAGAAGTTGCTTATCATTGGGGTGGTCGCCGCAGTGGTCGTCCTGCTCATCGCAGCAGTCGCGGCCTCATTGGGGGGAAACACCAAGGCCACTGACAAAAACAATGGATCGAGCGACAACACTGCTAGCAACTCTCAGCTCGCCATGACGGTATCGAGGATCAGGGGACATCACTCTGCCGACATGATGGATCAGGCTGCTGATGGCAATATCATCGTCATGGCCTACGCCAACATCACCAACAATGGCGCAACGTCGACGCTCGTGTCCGCGCTGTACCTGACTCTGACCTGCTCGGATGGCAAGAACTACACCACTTCATGGAAGGGCGACACCTTCACCGCGCTGAGACTCGATCACGCCAAGTCGACCGCCATTTACTGCGCCTTCGAGATCCCAGTCGGTGTCACTCCCACATCGCTTAAGTTTGATGATCATACCGACAGCATCATCGTCCCGGTCACCTCGAGCATCATCGACCTGTCCTATCCGCAGTTCGCCGAGATCTCCAGGGTTACCCATACGGATCCTCTCGTCTACAGCCCATACATTCTCCCGGCTGCTGGCAACAAGTATGTGCAGGTAACCCTGATTTTGAAGAACGATCTGGCCACCACGCTGACACTATACGGCTCCTACTTCAAGCTGGAGACCTCTGACGGACAGACCCATGACATCACCTACTCCGTTTCCCCGATGATGCCGGACGACATGCAGTCCGGAGCCTCGGCCATCATTCAGGTGAATTTTGAGGTCTCCCAGAGCTCGACCCCGACCAAGCTGCTCTATGACGATTACGTCAACACCGTCACAGTCAATTTGTAAACCTCTTTCATTTCCCTTTTTCATCTCGAAGACTGAGGCGAAGAACTAAGGGGCTCCAGCTGCGCGACATCGATTCATTCGAGAAAGCTATTGGGTCCTCGACGAGGCGGGCTTCCTAGTCAACGAGCGATAGCAGGAGAGCGACCGGCCAGCCCATTTTAGAAGAAGTTTAGGACATCCAAGCTCTATCTGCCCATTCTCATGTCCTCTCTCATCCTAAGATACTCATCCCTGCTGATCTCTCCGCGAGCGTATCTTTGATCCAGCACCTCTTCGGGAGTGCGGCTGGACGTACGCGGAGCATACGGGTATTGATAGTAATTGTAGTAGTAACGCCGGTGAGGCCAACCGAACGCGGTCCGAAAAACCCACCAGATCAAGAGGAATACGATGATGAGGACGAACAGCCACGGAAAATAAACCAGGAAAAGGGCAAAGCCATAGAGGACGGCGAGCACCATGATTACTACAAATATTACCAACAACACTACCAAGAGAAGCGCTAATATCAGGCCAAATATCCCCTGGCGAGAGTCCAGTTTCCGCATCGGTCTAGCTAGCTCATCGACGTGTATATAGGAATGACTTGGAGTATCAACAAAACCAATGCCGTATAAACTCGACAGCGGCGGCATCAGCGCGACATGAGCGCTGCTGGCGATACGGTTCGCTCGAAGCAATCCTTGTGCACATATCCGTACCGCGGCCCCAAGGCCTTGCTCCTGAGCCTCAGTTCGAAGCCGAAGTCCTCGACCGTCACCAGGTCACCGCACAGCTCGCATTGAACGATGCGACCGAGCTCGTAGCGAGCAGGTCCCTCGTACCCGAGGACCTCGAGGCCATGATGACCAAGCACGCCCAGCAGCTTCGTCAAGTTGTGCAGACGGTCCTGTGCTTCGCGAAGGAGCTCGACCTCGCTCCGGGGTTACTCAACGCGGCGGGAGAGGACCGATCGCTGCGATCGCACCGCCATCACGCCTCACCGTCCTGATCGTACTGATCGAGCGTCACGAGCTCCGGCGCATCGTCCTCGAATGCCGTCCGGATGGAACCGCAGGCGCCGAGCATCTTCCGCTTCCACTTGACCAGGGCACCGCATGACGAGCAAGGGGCCTCGACCATCATTGTTCTCCAATCGTACCGGATGCGGTTGACGGCTCCGCAGGCCGGGCAGATCTTCGCCTTGGTGACGTTGACGTAATCATTCATCATAATCATCCGGAGAAGAGGGCCGCTTGACATCCGTTGCGGGGGGAGGGGAGCGAAAGTGTGTACAAGAAGACGAGAAGTGGTTATTAGGCAACAGATAAATGAATCCGAAAAATTTGGAATGAAATACGTTCAGATGATAAGTCTTTGGTAGCAGGGAGAAGTCTCAGTCAATATCTAAATAGATAACAACTTATCTAACCTCCAGAGCTGTAGAGATACAGCTGTGGGGAATAGGAAAATGGTCAAAGGAAAATGTATGCAAATAGCAGTAATGCTCGGCATTTTTGCTATCAGCCTAATGATGATTTTGCCGCCAACAGTCTCTGCAGATTATACGAACGCAGATCCGAGATATGTGAGCTTTTGCTCCGAGACTTGGTCCAATTACTCCTATAATGGCTTCACGGGGATGAGTGCGGACCTAATGGTCTTTTATGATTTCTAGACCCATCACATGTTCTATACTGCCAAGGCACACATCTCTGGATCTAGCCAGTATCCTTTGGCGACAGGGTCGAATCCAGCGCTCTATATGGCTTGGTCAAGCCCAACCTCCAACGGACAAAATGTAGTAGTATCGGCAGCAGCTCCCGCCAATGGGACAACATTGGGTGACCTAAATTCGAACAATTGGGCATATGTTGGATTAAATCCATATGCAGTCCAAAACTTTGGAACACAGCCATCGTGTGAAATTTGGTTCCAAACCTACTATAATAACCAGAAATTGGTTTGCACTGGACACAGTAATACGGTACGCCAATTTAATGGATATATCAAGCAATCTGGGACGAGCAGTTACGATTTTGGGACATGTGCGTCGACACCTAAGGCGGCCGGCGGCTACCAATATTGTGGGTTCACGTCTATCGTATACATGTCCAATGGACAATCTGTAGGGCAGAACTTCGCCAATCTCTATGTTTGGGTCGGTTAACCTGCCTGACCAAACCTCTTTTATTTTATTAATAAGGATATGAGGTCTCGTTCAATGGATCGTTAAAAAATCAAGATAGGGGGAAAAGTCATTTGTGGAAAAAGAGTATGTTTTCGATATTAGGCATTGGATTGATCATCGTCATCTTGCTAGTATTAATGTCGCTCGTGGGGCCAAACCAGGCAAGCACATATTATGGCCCCCCTCTAAGCGATGCCAAGTACACAGAGGTCTTTTCGTTCTCGACTACCAACGGAGAATCTTCAAGACATATTGATGTGGACAGCAGCTGGATCGGCATTAGGCTTACTGCTGAGTTTGTAGGCACGGCTAGTTTGAACATCTCTGCGGTCAGTCCAGATGGAGTTATCCTTGCCTCAATTGTAAAAGAAAATATAGCTAACCAGAGTGTCAACACCGTCAGGTCATTCAACCCATCTATGTATTCGGGCAAGTTTGTCGGTCAATGGACGTTGGAATACAAGGTAACCGGCAACCCAGTGAATATTACGGTGATGAGGGTCGATTCGTTCGGAACGCCACCATAGGTTGTTCGACTTTTTGAATATTCAGCTCAAAGAGGTCGTCGACCATGCTGGCTACTGTCCATTTACGATTTAGCCACTATTAACCTCTCGTACACAGATTACGCAACCGCTCTCGGTGAACACCTCATATAAATGAGCTCCTTCCGCCAACGGGGCGATATTCAGTGAGATGGCAATGATACTCGAATCGACACGAAAGCCAGTCGCTAAGTCGATATTGCCGGTGGTAATATTGACCATTTCGAAGGTGACAGCCCTTCCGAGAAAGTCGAAGGAGAGGTTCGGACGATCGCCCGAAGGGAATTCATAGGTTGTATTCTTCATAGAAAGCGTTACGTTCGCTTCTTGTCCCCCAGCGAGGTGCAAGGTGGAATGGTTCCACGAACTTGATGACGTATCTGGCCCGCTGCTCTCCATCGGAACGCCGTAGACTGAACCTAAAGAGTCGCAATTCATCCCTTCCATCTCTCCAGTCTCCTTAATATAGTATCCAAACAAACCAACTTTGGCATACAGCATCGTCAGTCCGCTCCCAATTGAAACTTTACACGTCATGTTCTTTAATGGAAGGCCAAGAACTTTCGGTTCGGTGGAGCCTTCCTCCTTAACATAGTAGTAGCCACTGGTCAGGTTGACGTTCAACGTAAAATTGGATGAGCCGTCCGGAGAGTCGACATAAGTCACTATGCCTAACGGCAAGTTGATAATCTTGTTTGGAAACAGGGTGAAGTTCTCCTCGAACTCGGTGTCGTGATATTTCGGATACACGGTGGTCTGTTCGCCCCAGTGTCCTTTACAGTTCGCCATTATGGTCAGTGATGATGAAGTGGTATTAAATGCGAGGATGTACGAGCCATTGGCTTCTATTGTGGCGTAAAATTCTCCCTCGTACATGCTTTGTGTCTTTATGGTAGCGTTTTCTAACGGCGTTCCATTGTCGTCGGTCACCATTCCGTATATTGTGACCAGGGCGGGATTTCTATCGTCCAATACAGTATCGTCCTTGCTCGCACCTTGCGGATTGTACATCAGGGCCACCAGCATGATGGCAAAGACAATCATGAGCGCCGGGGCGGTGATGATAAGATTCTTCCTCATTATTGCCAATTATTCTTCCCCATCTTTCAATCTTTAGATTGATATTATATTTATTGGGCCAATTATCCAGATTAATCAATATCATTATCACTAGAGGCCATGGCCATCTATCATCAGGGGCTTGTTCAAGTAAATTTATACTTAAAAATATAAAAAACGACTCAGGGGAACGGTACCTCCACGGCCGCGGTCACGACCTTGATGCCGACGACCGCCATTAGGAGGATGAGGATCACCTTCACGCCGTACTTGATGATCTCCTTACGCTCTTCGATGCTTGCCTTATTGTTGCAGGTCACGAGGCCTTGGTAGAACTCGATGTTCTTCTGCATGGCCTGGCGGTCCTTCTCCCGCTCCTCGGCCTCCTGCATCCTCTCCTCTTTGCGATCCTCGCGGTCTTCCTTGATCTCGGTGACCAGCTGGGTGACCGTAGTCTCCAGCTTGGTGTGAGCGATGGTGAGGTCGGCGACCCGGTCCTCGAGAGATTTCTCCATATCCTTCGAGCTCCTGACCGAGTCATCGATGCGGGAGTGCTCTGGACAAAATAGAAAGACGGGGAGCTCGTCCATCAGGGGATCGTGACCTTCCACCACCTACCACCTCACCCCTTGATCAGCTGGGCCAGTGCTCCGACCGCCTTCTCTGCCTTCCCGACGATGACCGCCACCTCGTCGGCGTCGATCTTGTCGTCCTCCATCGCCTTGTCGGCTGCGGCGACCAGGTCCTCGGCCGCATTGGATGTCGGCTTCAACGATGTCGACACCTTGCATGGCCCTTCACTCCTCCGGCGACTTTGTTCCAAATTTCCTTAGTCGATCTGCGAGGCGACCTTCTTGATCTAGCATTCTCGCCCACCTGTAGCAATGCCTGCAGAACGGCATTCTTGCCGGGGCACCCCCTCGCCCGAGAGGAATTGTTCATAATGCTTTTGTAGCCCGCGTGGACACTATTATTACTCGATCACAGCAACCCTCGGTATTTCAGGAAGGCCACTCAGAACGCTGTGATCATCCGGCCCACCCCCTATTCGCCCGAGCATTGGGGTGGGCCGGGTATAAGCCTTTCACCTTCGAGTCCGCCCCTGCCCAACCATGGACCTCAGCCCCATTTCTCAACTTCATCATCCGTGGAGGTTCTCTTTCTCAACGCTCGACGGGGAGCAATCGTTCACAAGATTCATGTAGTCAATTTTTCGTGTTTGAGGTTCAGTCACAGCATCGGACAGGGGCTTGCTACCAATCAGGCCGCTGTGATCCAGCTCCCCCGCATTCCAGTATCTGTGGTCGGAGCTGCTGCCATCTTTATTCCCCCACCGGGCCGGCCTCATCCCCACGAGGTCCCGGCCCACAACCCCTCTGCCTTGCCATCTTACTCTTGGCATGCTTGAATCCATTGGTCGCTTAGTTGGACATCCATTTCCGCCCATTATGGGCGCAGAATACGCATGAACACCCTGCCGCCTCCTCATTGCGTAAGACTTGATATTATTGGCAGCCCCCACATGCGGAGCATTCCTCCATCCTGAATTCCGTTGCGTACTGTTCATCATATTTTCTGACCAGTAGGTTGAAGGTCATTGCGTACGGGAGGAGAAGAACGTAAGTGCGAATTAGATGGGCGAGGGACGATCATGCGATTGATCTGAGCCCTATCAGACCATCCTCAACTGGTCGATGATGTCTCAGTGCCAGAGATGGTCGGTTGGGATGCATTGACCAGACCCATTTGTAAGGAGGACAGGCTGAAGGTCATCCGAAGTTACGTCAATATCAGATCGGGCCTCGCCTCCTGTTCCATATCTCGATCCCGGGGCCCTCTACACGCTCCATATAGAGCGCCCCACAACCCGCCAGGACCTGTCAACCAGCTACGTCGGTATTGTGAAGTAGAACGTCGTCCCCTTGCCCGGTTCGCTCTCGAACCATATTCTGCCGCCGTGACGCTCCACGATCTTCTTGCATATCGCCAAGCCTATTCCCGTACCGGGGTACTCCTCTTTCGTATGAAGACGTTGAAACATCTTGAACAGCTTGTCCGCGTACTTGGGGTCGATGCCGATGCCGTTGTCCTTGACCGAGAAGACGTACTCGTTGTCGAAGGTGACGGCCGTGATTTCGATGTATGGCTTGTAGTCACCGCGGAACTTGATGGCGTTGGCGACTAGGTTCTCGAGTAGCAGCACGATCTGTGATCTATCAGCCGTCACCGTAGGAAGCTCCACGTTCGTGATCTGGGCCCCGCTCTCCCGTATGGCAACCCTGAGATCGCCGAAGGCGGTAGCAAGCACATCGTTCATGTCAACGGGTATCATGGGTGTACCGCTGGTGCCTATCCGCGAGTAGGTGAGCAGATCATCTATGATGGAGGACATGCGCACCGCGCCTTCCACGGCGTAGCGCAGATACTCCACGCCATTATCGTCGAGCTTGTCCTCGTACTTCTTCTCCAAGAGGCCCAAATACGAGGAGACCATGCGCAGCGGCTCCTTGAGGTCGTGCGATGCGGTGTATGCGAACTGCTGCAGCTCGGAGTTGGACCGTTTGAGCTCCTCCTCGTGCTTCCTGCGCTCGATGATGTCGGCGGCCTGCCTTGCCACCAGATCGATACGCCAGAGGTCCTGCTCGCTCGGGTCGTAGAGCTTAGTCCAATGGGTGCTCAGCACGCCGAGCAGCTTTCCTTCACGACCGATCAGGGGGGTCGACTGGACCGACCGAACACCAGCATTCTGCAGGACCTTAAGGGAAGCCGTCCCGGCGAAGAGGGGGCTGTTTTCCACATCGGGAACGATGACCCGCCCATAGCGCTGCACCGCATGGCCGCAGGAGGAAGCAATCCCTGTGGCATCTGCAAAATGGTCCAGGAATGTTTTCTGGAACCCGTGGTACGCAACGACCGTGAGAGAACCGTTCTCATGGATCTGCATGGTGCCCATGTCCGCCTTGGCCAGAACAACGGCCGTGTCCATGATCTCCTGGTAGGAGGTCCGGGCATCGTCCTCGATCATCAATCGCATGCTCAGGTTCCGCAGAAGGCGGGTATCCCTGAGCTCCGACTCCAATCTTTGCTCCGCTCGTTTGTTCTCGGTGATATCTCTGGACAACGTCCCGATCCGATCCGGACCGATGCGAAAGATACAGCTCTCAAAATACCGATCGAACCTCGGGACCTGGTGCTCCATTATTTCCCGTTCGCCGGTTCTTTCCACCCTTTCGATAGCATCGACCAGGTCCCGGTCATTGTATAAGCTGGAAGCCTTCATTCCTCGCCCGATTACCATCTTGAGATCTTGATGGGCATTTCTCTCCCATACTGTGTTGGCATCGACCAGTATGATGTCGACAACATCGCCACGTTCATCGCGCACCAGCTCCAGGATGGCGAGCGCTTGCCCCGTATTACTATAGAGCAGACGACATTTTTCATCCTCGGCGACATTGCTCCACAATCGGCCTATCGCCTCGTTCCCTTCTCCACTCTGCAAGCCCACTCAGATGGCCTCCCCACGCAAGATTGAACAGATTTATGGGAAGATATTGGCCATCCCCGCTGACCTTGTATGTTATTACCGACCTGATTATAATAAACCATGGTCCAATGCACATATATCCGTATAGCAGTCTCTGGCCTGTCCGATCAACAGCAACGAGGAGGGCATTGTCTCCAAGAGCCGCTGTGAAGGAAAGCTGGTAACGGTGACATTACCTGACCAACAGACCTGGTCGGTTTTCCGGATGTTGCCAAGGCGGCGCCCGACCTGCACCTCGATGCGACATAACGCGCGGCCCATTCAAAGCCGTTGAGGAGCGGTGAAGCATGAACAATTTATGTATCATCACATCGGTTCCATCGAAGGGACGTTATCGGCCTAAAAGGCAGCTCCCAGGTGGAACATATCGTGGCAGGATCCGGGACGGACGACGAGCAGAAAAGAAAATATGACGACCTACACTCCAAGGTCTTCCTCTTAAAAGACCTCATTTCTTATCAGGAGGGGACGGTGGCAAGCCGGATGATTGTAAACAAGAAGGCGGGCACCATCACCGTCTTCTCATTCGACGAGGGCGAGGGGCTATCCGAGCACACCGCACCGTACGATGCGGTCCTCACCGTTGTCGAAGGCGAGAGCGAGGTGTGGGTGGGAGGCCAGGTACACCAGGTGAAGGAGGGAGAGACCATTGTCCTTCCAGCGAACGTACCGCATGCTCTCAAAGCCGTCAGGAGGTTCAAGATGGTGTTGACGATGATCAGGGAGTGAGCTAGAATAAGGATGCACCAGTCAGGTCATCGCTGTGGTCAGGAGCTTGGACCTATCTGATGGTGATCTTATCATCGGGAGAAGTGCTCCAGCGGACCACGGCGATAGACTTCGCATCGGCTAGGAGGGCGTAGGACGATCGCCGACTTGCTAAGCTCTTCTGTTGCAAAAAGAGGGATCATCCATCCATTGGTTGGTAGGCGATGAGGGTTGTGTCCAAGGTTCTCTCAAGCTCTCGCAACCTCTCTACCTGAGCATCATCGAGCTTCGCGAAGATTATTGGCTGTTTGTACCAGGCGAGAAGGATCACGCCCATCTCCCGCTCGAGCTTTTGCATCTCGTTAAGGCTCGCCGCAGATTTTTCCTTTATCCGAGGTGGCTCTCGTGGCATCATCTTTTCTGGAATCTCTAGTTCATTCCGCGTTATAAATGTGTATGGCACTATGTTCCGACCTCCCTTTGTATCCCGCGACGGACCATTGTGGAGCGTGACCGGCCTTCTGGGACGTATCGCGGGCAGATTCACACCATACTCCTACTTCGTTTGATCGCGATTGTCTGGTCGCATTGGTCCGCGGAGCGTCATACGCACGAAGAGAATGGACTGCATGTGGATCTCGAATGCAAGCCCGTTGGTTTGAACAATGGATCGGACGACCTGCAACGAGCGCCAGACGTGACGCGGTCTTTTTACATGGCAAGGGTAAGATCTCTTCGACCCCGTGTTCCCGCCTTTATCCCCCTCATCCTTCGTCGACCTCTCGCAAGGGCCAGGGGGCATGTTCTCGATGATACGGGCCGCCTCGGTGAAAGCCCTGCATCTCTCCTCGTTCCCGAAAACCTGGGCGGCCATCGCTCGAGCTATGAGATAGCCGACGGCCTTGTTCCTGTCCACGGTCCCCCCACCTTTCATATCCGTCACTTAGACGCCGATATATAACATCGGTGCCCGGCATATTTATATTTATCCAATAATAATAAATATCCTTTCGGATAATGAGTTCCCAGAGCCTGAAAAAATTGACGGTGGCACGGCCGCCGACCGGGCTTTAATTTCCAGTCTCGACACGCGGGCCGTTTCATCGCCGGGCCAAATTATCGATCAGATCCCTCAGCCTTCTCTCCTCCCCGGGTATGGACTGGCAAAGGCGGGCAACGGCCATCGTGAAGGTCCATCGGTCGAGGAGTTCCTCAGTCTCTGGGGTGGAGCGGAACGAATGTGCCCGATAGACCTTGTGGAACCGGTCAAGGTCATGGGCGGGAAGGGACGCCCCCATCCGCTCTAGCTGGTTTGGCAGCCAGGCCAGAATTAGCACCAACGACCGAGCTACATCCGCCAGGTAGTGGCCGCTGGACGCCTCCACCCAATCGAGTATATAGCTGCCCTCCTGAGCCATTATGACGTTGCCGGGATGGAAATCCCCATGACATATCCATTCCCCGTCGGGAAGGTCGGATAGCGACCACAGGGCCTTGTTCTTAAGCTCGGCCTGGAGGTCCGCTTCCTGGATGAGGGGCCGAAGGCGGTCCTTGAGCAGCGGCATCCCCGTCCCGGGGTGCTCATGAAGGTGGCGATGGAGCTGGGCGAAGGACATGGCCAGCTCCTCGATGTCCCGTTCCCCGGCGATCAAGACGTCCATGATAGTGGAGCCGTTGATCTTGTGGTAGGAGAAGCCCCATCGGTCACTGGTCTGGACCAGCTCCTGGATCTCGGGTGTCAGTATTCCCAAGCTGCGAGCGAGGTTGGTAAGTCTTACCTCCTCCTCTACCAGCTCCCTGGATACCTGCGGGGAGAACAGCTTGATAACCAGGGCCCCGTCACACTCGATGATGTCAGAAGCCAGACGTTCGCTCATGAGCCTGGTGGTCTGGCACGTACCATTCAATGCTCTCCCCTTGACCCCCATAAAAAACCGTCCCATGGCAGTTTTTGTAACCCCGGGTATAGCTAATTATCGGTATCCTTACCGCGGTTGCCGGCGAGCGAGGGGAGCGGACGGCATGCCCAGTACCCTTCCGGCCGGCGAGTGGTCTAATTATCACGGGGTGAAGCGTCCTAAGCAATTACTTAAACCGGGAGGCACGGTAGGTATCATCTGAACAAATGAGACCTACCGGAGGAGGCTGAGCTTGTGACCTTGTTGCGCGAATATGGGTCTCATTCCCCCTCCCGTAGGTCGAGGACAGGAGTTGTCGGCGGTCGTTGAACCTAGACCAAGGGGAAGTTCTCCTGCACCTCTGTTCTTTCAATTGCATCGACCTGTTTATAATAATTTCTGATGACATAGAAACTTTTTCAATAACTATACTATTTGAGAATGAATGCTTCTGGCCTGACGCCATTTATTGTTCTTGTTCTATCAATATAAAATTGGCCAGCATCTCTTTTGGTTCTCCGGAGAGGTGTACCCCGCTGGGGCGAGGGGGGGCGGGGCGATGGACAACTAAATCTACTTCTGGCCCCGCTACATAATAGGAGGGCAGTAATGGAACAGGCGAACCGGCTAAGGGATGAGGCGGCCGATCATCTAGACATCACGACCGTCCTCACGGGGACCACCAGTTACATCTACCTCGTGGACCGGAAGCTGCGGATCCAATATGCCAGCCCGAGCGCCGAACGGTACCTGGGCCTCAAGCTCGAAGGCATCATGGGAAAGAAATTTTCCGACCTTTCTCTCTCTTCCGGTGAGGCCAGGGAACTGGAGGAGATCGTCCGGCGAGCCTTCGAGAACGAATCTGCCCAGAAAGGCGAGGCTACCTACGTCACAACCGGGAGAAGGTCTTTCTTCCACTACGATGCGGTCCCGGTGCGTAACCAGAACGGCGAAGTCAGGGTCGTTGTCACTGCCAAGGATGCCACCGCTCACAGAAGCGGGGAGATGCTGGGGGAGGTCCTTAACCGGGTCTATGGAGCGGTCAATTCGACCATGAGCACACCCGACATCATGAAACGGGTCATCGAAATCGCCGCCTCGGCGCTGGACAGCGAGACCGTGATCATCTCCATACGGGAGGGCGATAGATGGACGGTCCGATTCATCAACGACTCTCCTCCCAACGGCCAGACGGAGCACACCATGACCGATGAGACGATGCACCGTACATTCCTGTCACCAGAGGAGGTACCGGTCGCCGTCCCGGACATCCGCCAGGTCGCATGGGTCGACCAGGAGACTATGGCCAAGTTCAACATCCTGTCAATCCTTAGCGTTCCCTTCAAGGTGCGTTCGGACGTAGCCTGGGCCTTGGTGTTCTCCTTCTCCCACCCTCGTGCCTATTCGACTGAGGAGATAGATTTCTCGATGAAGCTGGCGACCGTGGTGTCCCTGGTTCTGGAGAACTCCGAGCTGTACCACCAGGAGCTGGATCAGCGCTACATACTCCAGACATTGCTGGACGACGTACCGGCGGTGGTCATCGCGGTGGGTGGAAGAGACCTTCAGGTCAAGTGGACCAACGGTTATGCGGATCGGTACCGGCCTGAAGGATTCAAAGGCAGATCCATCGTCGGCTTGAGCCTGGAGACGGTGATTCGGGGTTCCCAGGAGACCGGCATGATCCAGATGCTCAAGAACGTCGCGACAACCGGCAGGCCTTACTACGCCAGCGACTTCGTCCTGACCGGACTGGGGCCGGATGTCATGTACTGGTACGGCTCAGTGGTGCCCCTGCGGGCCGAGGGTCGGGACCTCCCGGACCTGCTAATCATGGCCGTGGATGTCACCGAGCAGAGGAAGACCCGCCGACGGGCACAGGAGCTATCCCAGGAGGTCACGGAAGAGAGGGAGAGGCTACAGGCCATAATGGCCACCCTGCCGGTGGGAGTGGCGTTGGTCGACCGCTCTGGAAGGATAGCCGAGATTAACGCCGTTGGGGTCAGCTTATGGGCCTCCATCCTCCCCTCTTTCAGCGACCTGAAGGACCTGGACAAGGTCCAGGCTTGGTCCTTCGAGACCGGAGAGCCTCTCCGCATGGATGACTGGGGGATGGTAAAAGCGACCTTCGAGGGCGTTGTCACCAACAACGAAATGGTCACCCTGAAGCGGTACGATGGACGGGACATGGTGATGATGATGTCCTCCACTCCCATCTATGACGACGAGTCCCACAGGACCATCGGAGCCGTCGCGGTCGGACAGGATCTCACCAACCAGCTCCAGGTCCAGAGGGAGCTGGTCGTCTCCAAGGAGCGTGCCGAGCTGTTCATCGACCTGCTCACCCACGACATCAACAACCTCAATGCCGCGTCGATGGGGTACCTCCAGCTGTTGCAGGCGGTGAACGAGCTGGGCACGAAGGAGCGAGGTTGGGTCAGGGGATCTTTGCAAGCCCTGGAGGAGAGTTCCCGCCTGATCGAGAGCATCCGCGGCCTGCAGGCGATCGAGTCAGGGCGGGAGGCGCTGGCCATCATCGATCTAGATCAGGTGTTGCGCAAGGTCATCGCCGACCATGCTCCTCACCCCAGCCGGGAGATCGACATCCGGTTCATCTCGAGGGGGAACCACTGCATCATGGCCAGCCCGCTTGTCCAGGAGGTCTTCTCCAACCTCATCGACAACGCCATCAAGCATTCCGAAGGGACGCTGAACATCTGGATCGGGGTCAGCTCGACCTTCGAGACGGGGATCGAGTATCACCGAGTGGATGTCGAGGACGACGGCCCGGGGATCGCCGACCGGGTCAAGGAAAACGTCTTCTCCCGGACCTGGCGGGGCCGGACCAAAGGGGTGGGTAAGGGGCTTGGTCTTTTCCTGGTGCGAAGGTTGGTGGAGAGCCTCGAGGGGCGGGTGTGGGTGGAGGACCGGGTCCCCGGGCAGCCGGAGGCAGGGGCTCGCTTCGTCGTTCTCCTTCCTGCCGCCAAATGCCGGGATCCTTGAGCCTCGGCCTCAGAGCCGGCCTTGTTCCACTGCCGTCCTGGCCTTCTCCAGCGTTTCCACCAGCTTCTCGACCGTAGGCACTCCACCGAACAAAGTGAGGCTGCTGTTGATGAAGAGCGCCGGGGTCACTCCCTGCCCGTACTTCTGGATCAGCGGCTGGATCGCTCCAAGGTAAGCGTACTGGGGTGACATCCGGGCCTCGGTGGCATGCACCAGGTCGATGTCCCCTTCGATCCCGGTCCGGGAGAGCGCTTCCCTCAACCGTTCGGCATATTGCTGGTCGTACGGCGCCAGCTTGGGGTTGCAGCAGGCGAACGACAATATGGTTAGGCGCAATTTGTCCATGGCATCCCTCGTCGTGATCGTCCCGATCGGTCAAGCCTTGAACGATATCGGCAGTATAGATAGCTTCGCCGCATCCAGGGCTCGAGCCTCATCCATATAGGATCTTTCCGACCTTGCGTAGGCTCTCCACCCCGTAGACGTCGGTCTCGAGAAGCGGTACCTCCGTCCTGAGCATGTCCGCGAACTTATTCTGGATGATCGTCAGATACTTGTCCTGGGTGGCCCGACGGCGCTCCAGGAACCAATTCCCTTGAAGCACCTCCCGGGGGATGACTTCATTGATGATGAGGGCCGGCACATTGATGCCAAATGTCCCCAGGTCCTCAACCGCCCGCTCTGTCTCGTCCACGGGCAGCTTCTCCGGCAGGAGGACCAGGTTGAAGGCGGAGGTGGAGCTGTCCGATAATGCCCGGACCGCAGCATCGTACCGCGCCTTCTCGGCCCTCAGGTCGTTGATCATGTTCTCATCGTAAACGAAGCCCATGAGCTCGGATAGCTCCCTGCGGTTCTCGATCTGGTTGGCGATGTAGCCAGACCAATCGAAGGGCATGCTCAGCTCCCGCAGGGTATGCCCGGTCGGCGCGGTGTCGAAGACCACCTTGTCATGCTCGGTATCAGCCATATGGGTAACGAACTGGTCGAAGGCGGCGATCTCCTCGGTGCATGGCGTCGAAAGCAGCTCCGACCCGAAGAGAGTGGAAAAGCCCTCCATCATGTTATTCATCCGGCTCTGGAAGACCCCCATGGCCTTCTTGGGATTGATGTTGAGCCCGCACAGGTTCTCCTGCTTGTCGATGACCGTGAGGTCGGTCTCCCCGATGTCCTGCTCATAGATCGCCGATAGTGAGACCGTGGGATCGGTCGCCACAATCAGGGTCTTGTAGCCCTGATCAGCGAGCCAGCTTGCGGTGGCCGACGCCATGGTGGTCTTGCCCACGCCCCCTTTGCCCCCGAAGAACAGGAACTTCTTGCTCTCGACAAGCTCGGTCAAACCGGACTGGTGCATCATTTCGCCTCGCCCCTCGAAGGCTTCGGGCCTCCATTAGTCTTTCTATCGCCCGGCCTTCTCCCCACCGTCCCTCGTCCCCGAGCTCGATCACGATGAGGGCGGCAAACGGCACTCTCCCTGAGCATGACGACTTTCGTCCGGGCTGGCGATCGATCGAATATATTTTTATATCAGGATGGTCTCGTAATAGCATAAGCCTGGGCCGCAAAAAGGCGGCCATTGCGGCAGGGTGTCCTGACCCGCTTACACCGGCCCCATGAATTTAACGGGGGCCTGTGCCCCAGAGCCTGGACCACACCCTGATGATGAAGTGCACGCGTGACCGGTCCCAGGTAGATCGCCGATGCAAGTTACGAGGTCCGATGAGAGCACATGTTGAGTTGACGGGAGCAGGGCACGATGGCTGAAACGACCAGGGTAGTCATTGACCTGGCCCTCCTCCTGCTGATCTCCGGAGGGCTCTCCATTCTTTTCACCAAGATCAGGATGCCTCCGATCCTCGGCTATCTGGCCGCCGGCATCATCCTGGGCCCCACCATGCTCCCATCCCTGTGGGTGGAGGGGAACACTGTCTCCCTGCTCTCCGACATCGGGATCGTCCTCCTTATGTTCTACATCGGCCTGGAGACGGACATAAGGAAACTGAGAGTCACCGGCTCGAAGCTCCTGTTCATCGTCTGCCTGCAAATGCCCATCGTCGTCGCCGCCGGCTACCTGACCGGAGTCATGCTGGGAATGACCACATTGCAGGCTATCTTCCTCGGCGCCATCATCTCCGGGACCAGCACGGCGGTGGTGGTGGGAGTGTTGAAGGAGACAAAACACATCGACGCCGAGATGGCCAGATCGATCATTACCATCACCATATTCGAGGACGTGGGCCAGGTCCTGATCCTGGCCATGGCCGCCCCGCTGTTGGCGGGAGACTCCCCGGCCCTGGGCTCCACGGTCAACATGGTCATCGGGCTCGTCCTATTCATCGGCCTGTCCATGGTCTTCGGCATGTCTCTGGTGCCTCGGGCCTTGGATCGCATCGGCCGCCGGTACTCGTCGGAGATCCTCCTCATCGTAGGCGTCGGCCTGTGCTTCGCCATGGCTGCCATCTCTCAGGAGATGGGGCTCTCCATTGCCATCGGCGTCTTCATCATGGGCATCATGGTCTCGCTGTCCAAGTTCAGCGACCGGATGATCAAGAGCGTGGAGCCGGCTAAGGACCTGTTCATGGCGGTGTTCTTCATATCCATCGGGCTGCAGATCACGCCCCAGCTGATCGGGGAGAACATCGTGCTGGCGGTGATCATCGCCGTGGTCTTCATCGTCAGCAAGACGTCCACTGTCTGGCTGGGCAGCTACCTCTCCAACATGACCGCCCGCGACAGCTTCCTGGTCGCCACCAGCCTGCTCGCCATGGGCGAGTTCGCGTTCATCATCGCCAAGACCGCCTACGAGGCTGGGGCGGTAAGCGAGGGTTATTACTCGGCGGTAATCGGGGCGGCGCTTATGACCATGATCATCATGCCCATGATCGCCAAGAAGCAACCCCAGCTGTTCGACGCCCTCTCCCGCATGGTCCCGGAGAGGGTCCGGTGCGCCATGGGCCGGATCGATGATCTGCACTCCGCGGCCGACCGGACGAGGGGGGCCCACCCCGCCAAGGCGGAGATCAGGAAGCGGCTTTCCCTGATCTTCATCGATGTCATGGTCATCGTGGCCATCATGATGGCGTTCACCGTGGTGTTCGATCTCACTGCAACCTTCGCTCATCCCGCCACCGAGCTGAGGCTCCTCCCCCAGGAGCTGCTGCTGTTGATGCTGCTGGTGGTCATGGCGCCCATTATCTACAACATGCACTCGCACGTCAAGGGCATAGCCACCGGTCTGACCGCCCTGGTGAGGGATTCCTCCAAGGAGACGAGGACCAACGAGCGGACGGTGTACCTGATCTTCGCCAACCTCGGAACCGCTTCGCTGGTGCTCCTGATGTTGGTCCTCGTCGTGCCCTTCCTGCCGCAACTATTGTTCGGCACGGTGTGGACGATCGCGGTGGGAGGCGCGGCGGCGATCATCGTGTACCTGTCCTGGAACACGGTGAAGCAGGGATATGGCAGGTTCTGCCAGCTCATCTCTCCTAACGGCGAGGAAGCCGACGAGCCCGAGGCGGAGCGCTGAACCTCGGCGAACCTTTTCCGTCCCCGGACGGTGCCTTTGGTGACAGGACGGGCGATCGCTCCTCCATGTTCCAATTGTTCCCTGTTCAGATTACTGTTATTTTAGTGCCATCTATTATATCTGGAACCGTTAATGGAGTGGGGCTTGGAGAGTATGCTTGATGCAGGTGCTGTTCGTAGACGACGATCCCAAAGATCTGGAGTCATGCGCGGACCTGTTAGGCTCAGATGGTAGCTTCAAGGTCGATACCGCATGCTCGGGGGAGAGCGCCCTCGATATGATCGCTTCGGGCAACTACGACGCGGTGGTCAGCGATTACATGACCGCACTTTCCATGAACGGCGTGGACCTGCTGCGCAACGCTCGGGCCATGGGATACCTCAACACTTTCCTCTTGGTGTCCAGGAACGCCGACGAGGATATCGTCCTCGATGCCATCCTGAACGGGGTGGACCAGTACCTTCCCCGGACCGGGGACGTCTGCCATGATATTTCCATGGTGCGGTCTTTCCTGGAAACGAGGCAGCGGCGGATGATCGAAGAGAAGGAGAGGAAGGATGAGGCCGCCTATCATTCTCTCCTCATGAGAATGGAGGAAGGCTTCGCCTACCATCGCATCATCTACGATGAGCGCGAGAGGGCCTTCGGTTCTGTGATAATCGATGTCAATGACGCCTTCGAACGGGTGTTCGCCCGGCCTGGTGAGTCGGTGCTAGGCCAGGATGTCCGCCGGCTCATCACCGACCACGAAGGCTTCGAGCACGAGATGCTCAAGGCCTTCGACGGCATCATCAAG
Organism: Methanomassiliicoccus sp.; assembly: GCA_033485155.1. Classification (NCBI taxonomy): domain Archaea; kingdom Methanobacteriati; phylum Thermoplasmatota; class Thermoplasmata; order Methanomassiliicoccales; family Methanomassiliicoccaceae; genus Methanomassiliicoccus; species Methanomassiliicoccus sp. The sequence goes on along the minus strand of JAWQJJ010000006.1, from coordinate 151,705 downwards.
GACGGCAGGGAGGTGCGCTTCACCGCCCGCTCCGAGCCCCTCGACCGCTGGTTCTCGGTCGCGCTGTACACCCCCGAGCCAGGCTACTTTGTCACCATCCTCACCGACCTGACGGGACAGAAGAAGCTGGAGGAGGAGCTCACCATATCGAAGAGGAAGCTGTCGCTGATGGGATCCATCACCATGCATGACCTCATGAACCAGCTGACCATCCTCTACGGATACCTGGACATCGCCCGTTCCAAGAAGGACACCGACAGCATGAGGGACTACATCGCCAAGGCGAGCGTGTCGGGGGAGAAGATGAGGAAGGCTATGCAGTTCTCCCAGGATTATCTCAGGATGGGGGAGCAAAGCCCGGAGTGGTTCTTCGCCCATGAGGCCGTGGCCAAGGGAATAGCCGAGGCGCAGATGGGTGAAGCCGCCGTCATTATCGACCTCAAGGGGCTGGAGATCTACGCCGATCCCCTGATCCACAAGGTCTTCCACAACCTCGGTTTCAACGCCGTTCGCCATGGGAACGCGAGCGAGATCAGGTTCACCTATGAGATGCGTGGGGAGGATCTGGTGATCGTCTGCCTCGACAACGGCTCAGGCATCCGGCCAGAGAAGCGCAGGGAGATGTTCGACGACCGCTTCGGCCACGGGCTGTACCTGGTCCGGGAGATCCTCGGAATAACCGGCATGACCATCCGGGAGACCGCTCCGGCCCAGGGAGCGCTGTTCGAGATCCTGGTGCCCCGGGGCCGGTACCGATTCGTTTAGTCACTCTTCGATGGGTTCGAACGCCGACTTGGGCGCTCCGCACATCGGGCACACCCAGTCATCGGGCAGGGACTCGAACGGGGTTCCCGGAGGAATGTTGCTGAGGGGGTCGCCATTCTCTGGATCGTACTCATAACCGCAAACCGTGCATCTCCACTTCCTCATTTTCTCTCCACTCCCTCTACCACCGCGCGATATTTCTCATGGATGAGCTTGCGGTCGAACTCCTCGAATTGTCCGAGGAGAGCGATGCTCTCCTCCTTGTCAAGATATTTCATGGCCGCGGGGAAGAACTGCTTATCCTCCCTGAAGATGTGGTCCGGGTAGAGAGTCACAATCTCGCCAAGAACCTTACTTATCTCTCTCCCGTCGGGCAGGTCCCCGCCGCGCGATCGGTCGTTCAGCTCGCTCAACCGGCCGACAAGCGCTCGCGAACGAACATGGTCGGCTATCAGCCGGTCCATGGCCTGGACCATCTCCGGGACCATCGACTTGGCCCTGAGCTTGGCGAAAAGCAGCTCCTCCTCCTTGCCGTGATGGCACCGGTCGGCGTAGGTCCTCATGAAATCGACCGCACTGTCCAGCAAGCCATGGTTCGGGGGGCTTCCCGCTTCGACGGATACCCGTTGCCGGTCCAGCACTGTGATCATCCGCTCGATCAGCCTATGCTCGATCATCAGGGGCCCTGCCGGCAACATCGCTCCATCATTGGCCCTGGAGGCTAATATAATTCACTCAGGGGCGGGCGTAGGTGGCCATGGCCTCCCCGAACTGCACGATTTTGGCCTCCATCTTCGTTTCCAGCTCCCTCTTCGACGCCCCCGGCCCAAGGTCCAGCTGCGCGTTCAGGCCGTACACCTTGAGAACGTAGCGGTGAGACCCCCGCGGCGGACAGGGAGGCGTGTAGCCGATCTCCTGCCCCGAGTTCAGCCCCTGGGTGGCACCGGGGAGCTCAGGGGGATGGTCCACGGGAGATACGCTCTCCGGTATCCTGTCCCTGGCCGGGATGTTCCAGATAATCCAGTGAGTAAAGGTACCCCTGGCATCGGGATCATCCATTATCATCGCGAGATAGGGAGCGGTCAGGCCGGATATGGTGATCGACGGAGAGATCCCTTCCCCGTCGCATGTGTATCTACTCGGATAGATATTGAAGCCCAGCTCCACTTTCAGGTCCCTGTCGCTCAAGCCCTACCACCTCACGGAGCCCGTCCCAGGATGTTCCCGGCCATCGGACGCTCGTAGATCGTAGATGCTTCCCCGAATTGCAGGATCTTGCCCTCCATGGCCCTCTCCAGGTCCCGCCCGGTGGCCCCGCCTGGGAGGTCGAGGTCCTCGCTCAGCCCGAACACCCGGAAACGGTAGGTCCGCTTCGCCCCCTGGGGCGGGCAGGGTGCGGAGTAGCCGATGTCGCCGAAGGAGTTGCGGCCCTGCCGGCCTCGGATGGGGCGGGTGATCTCCGCCTCTTTCGGCAGGTTGCGGGGGATCGCCTCCGCCCTCTCCACATTCCACAGAAGCCAGTGGACGTTCGCTGGGACGCCCCGTCCCATCTCCTCCATGACCACCGCCACGAAGGGCGCCCGCAGGTTGCCGATCGAGATCTGAGGAGAATACCGTGTTCCCTCGCACACCTCGTCCGTGGTCAGGTCCCCGGCCTCGACCATGACCTCCAGTCCCCTCTGCCTCGGCCTATGGGCCACCTGCTCATCGATCATCTTCAATCTAGCACCTCCTCGAACATCGTTTCTTTTCCAACCCAGGGTATAAATCGGTTTCCGGGCCACGGCATGCATATGGGGGAGGCAGACGATCGGACCGTCAACTCGATCCGATCAACCACGCGATGCTCTGGAAACGTTCGGCTGGGCGGCGCCATTCCTTCCCTCAGCTCGAAATAAAAAGCGGTGGATCAGCCAATCGAGATCGTGCGGCAGGATGCAGGAAAGGGCTTTGAGCAAACGACGAGAACTCATCGCACCGCTGGCTCGAGCAGCCTCAGCCCCGGCCCGGCGATGTCCACCTCGACCCTGACCCCCAGGGGCAAGACCATCTGGGGATCGGTGTGTCCGAAGTCCATGTTGACCACCACGGGGAGCTCGGGTCTCCCGACCTCCTCGCTCACCACCGCCCTTATCGTTCTTTCCATCTCGGCCCTCTGCTTCGCGGAGAACCCGCGGAGTCGGCCGAACAGCACCGCGCTCACCGACTCCAGCGCCCCCATTATGCCATAGTTGCGGAGCATCGTTTTGACCGATGACGGTGACGGTGTCGACTCCGAGGTCTCCAGGAACAGCACCTTGCCTTCCCAGAAACGCTTGGGCGGCCAGTACCTGGTGATCCTCATCAGATCGAGAACCTCGAGGCAACCTCCGAACAGCTCCCCGCTCACCCGCCCCTCGCCCTGCAGGGCCTTCCACCGCATGCTCCTCTTCCTTCTGTTCACCCTCCCCACCGCGCTGTCATCGGACCAGTCGGGATATCCTTCACTGTAGGAGGGTGAAGGGACGTAATCGTAGGTCGGCCGGGGGTGGAAAAGGACAGACTTGAGATGCTCCACCTCCCGGGGACGACCTCGCATCTGCGATATGCCGGCCATGACCGAAGGGCCGTAGAAGGTGACCATTCCTCCCAGGGATAGATGGGTCAGCAAGGTGGTGGTATCCGAGAAGCCCATGAGAACCTTGGGGTTGTCCAAGATCTCGTCAGTCCTCAGGCCGGGGAGCGTCCGTATGGAGTCGTCCCCTCCGATGGTGGCGATTATGCCGTCGATCTCGGGATCCAGGAATGCATTGTTGATGTCGTCCGCCCGCACCTTGGGGTTGCGGCGCAGGTAGGATTGCCGGGTGCAGGTGTGCTCCATCGCCACCACCTTCAGGCCGAACTCGTCCTCGAGGACCGATACCCCCCTCGCATACACCTCGGGAAAGGCGTGGGGACCTCCCCAAGACGGGGAGATGAGGGCGACCGTGCTCCCCTCCCGCAACCGGCGGGGCCTGGTCGCAGCCAAATCAGGACAGCTCGTCACGGGCCAGCAGCTGCCCGCCCTTGGAGAGGATGGCCTTGATGGCGTCGTCGACCTGGTCTACCCGGAGGATGAGGACGGCATGAGGGCGGCCAGAATAGGCATAGGCGTACTCGATGTTGATGCCCGCATCCCCCAGCATCCTGGATATCTCCCTCAGGCCCCCGGGGCGGTCGTGCATCTTCACCCCTATGACATCGGTGGTGGAGACCACGTAGCCCAGCTCGGAGAGCTTCTTGAACGCCTTCTCCGGGTGGTCGACCAGCGCCCTGACCACGCCAAACCCGCTGGCCTCGGCGATCGAGAACGCCAGAATGTTGATGCCCTCCGACTCCAGGACCTCAGCGATCGCCGCCAGCCTTCCCGGCTTATTCTCGGCGAATATCGATATCTGCTTGATAGTATAGCTCATTACAGCACCCTCTTATCGACTACCCTCTTGGCCTTTCCCTCGAAACGGGCCAGGGTCCCCGGCGACACCAGTTCCACGTCCACAGCCACATTGAGGTTGTTCCTCAACAGATGGGCGACCTTGCTCTTCAGCCGAATGAGGTCATCGAGCTTGTCGGAGAACAGCTGGGCGTTCTTCAGCTCGACCCTAACCAGCATGGTGTCCAAGGCCCCCTGGCGGTCGACCACGATCTGGAAGTGCTCTCCCAGCTCGGGGATGGACATCAAAGTGAACTCCACCTGGGACGGGAAGACATTGATGCCGCGGATGATTAACATATCGTCCACCCGGCCCTGGATGCGCGATATCCGCACGTGCGACCGGCCGCAAGAGCATTCCGAGTCGTCGTATGAGGTGATATCCCCAATGCGGTAGCGGATCATGGGCAGGGCCTCCTTCTGCAGCATGGTCATGACCAGTTCTCCTCTCTCCCCGGGTCCGAGGCGTTCCCCGGTCTCGGGATCGATCACCTCCACATACGCCAGGTCGCCCCAGATGTGGATGCCGTCCTGCTCGCTGCACTCGGTGAACAGCGGACCGGACAGCTCCGAGGTCCCGTAGATGTCATAGGCCTTGATCCCGGTGCTCTCTTCGATGCGGCTCCTCATCCTCTCCGACCATGGCTCGGCCCCCAGGATGGCGGTACGGAGCTTGGTGTCCCGGTTGATGTCCACACCCATCTTCTCAGCCACTTCGGCCATGTGCAGCATGTACGAGGGGGTGCAGGCGATCGCCGTGACCCGGAGGTCCTGAATGAGCTCGATCTGCCGCTCGGTGTTGCCGACCGAGGCGGGCACGACGGTGGCCCCGATCTTCTCCGCGCCATAGTGAAGGCCCAGTCCGCCGGTGAACAGTCCGTAGCCGTAGGAAACTTGCATCACATCCTTCCGGCCCAGGCCCACCGACGACAGGCCCCTCGCCACCGATGTGGACCAGTTGTCGAGGTCCTTCTGAGTATAACCCACCACTGTGGGCTTGCCGGTCGTCCCGGAGGAAACGTGATAGCGCACCAAATCCTCCTGGCCTCCGATGAACATCTTGTCCGGATAATTGTCCCGCAGGTCCTTTTTGTACATGAACGGGAGCTTGACGATGTCATCCAGGGACCGGATGTCATCGGGGTGAACATTTGACCCTTTCATTCGGGCCCGGTAGAAGTCGGAGAAGGAGTACAGTCGGTATACCAGGGTCTTCAGCAGCTTGAACTGCATAGCCTCGATGTCGGCCTTGGTCATCTCTTCCATGCGGGGGTCCCAGTACCTCACGTTATCACCTAGTCGTCCCTGGCGGCCGAACTCGGTAGCTGGCGGCCGGGGTCGTGACTTGCTACGCCATAGCACGCGAGATATTTCATTCTTCCCGCCATCCCCCGGTTCGCTTGTCGCCATGCTCGGTCGCTTGACATCATCTCCTGATAACCGAGCACATTCCAGCCGAGATGGCGTCCAGCGACCATATTGAGATAATATCTTGAGGAAGTGATTTCGAAAAATATTGACGGTATCCTATATCTCTGTCCAGGTAGATGTCGAGGCGTGAGCAAACGCAGCGTGCTGATCATCGAGGCCATTCCCCTTAAGGAGGACCCCACCGAGGGGGACATGCTCAGCAAGGTCCTGGAGATGGCCAGCTACGACTACTTCGAGCTGCACGGTGTTTCCAATAAGAGCGATCTGCTGAGCATGTTGGAGGACCGTCAGTTCATGAGGCGGTTCAGGATCGTCCACCTCTCCGGACATGGAGACGAGGGCGGGGCCAACTTCCTACTTCCTCGGGGGAGCATCGATGCCTCGGAGTTCCCCTCAGAATGCTTCCGCAACCGCACGGTGTGCCTCTCCGCCTGCACCCTGGGTAAGACCTCCTTCGTCACCCCGTTCATGGAGCAGACCGCGGCGCGCTTCGTCATCGGGCCCCGCCGGTCCATCTACCTCATCGACGCCACCCTGTTCTTCCTTACCTTCTACTATTGGACCAACCGCCGGAGACTGGGCATCGAGGCTTCGTTTAACCGGGCGGTAAGGAGCGAGGCGCGGGGGGACTTCACGCTGTGGGCTCGATCGAGGACAAAGTGAACCGGGGAGCATGGCGATATTTGGTCGGGGGGACGGAGATCTCGAACCTCGCCCCCTTGCCCACCTCTCCGGTCTCTCGTAAGGTCATGCCCGAAAAGCTCAGTATCTCCCTCGCCAGGAAGAGACCATAGCCGGTGTTCTTTCCATAACCGGCCCTGAAGATCAGTTCTTTCTCCTCCTGAGGTATGCCTGCGCCATTGTCCTCGATCGTCAGGAGCATTCCGTCTTCCTCGATATGAGCGGCAATATGGATGGTAGTCACCTTCACGCCGTGCCGCTGGGCGTTATCAAGGATATTGAAGAATACCTTCTCCACGAGTGGGTCGGTCAGGATCTCCAGGTCCCCCACCTCCACGGTCACCTCGATGCCATCGGAGCGTACACCGGCGGCAGCTTCGCCGATGGCCTCTTCCAAATTGAGCCATACCGGTGCGGCCAGGCCCATCTGTTGGAAGTCCCGGGTGAAATCCAGGTAGCCTTCGATGGACTTCAGCGCAGCCTCGGCCTTGGTCAGGTGTTCAACGACCTTGGTATCGGAGGACTGTCCCCGGACTATGGTCACGTAGCCATGGGCCACTGTGAGCTTGTTCATCACGTCGTGGCGGGTGATCGAAGCGAGAAGATTGAGCTTCTTGTTGGCCATGGCCAACGCGCTCTCGGCGATTTTTTGCTCGGTGAGGTCCCTGCCGACCCACTGGAACTCCAATGCGCCATTCTCCACAGGGATCTTCCGGATGATCCAGGACATCCACCTGTCCCCGGATGAACGGGGGGAGTGGTGGTCGATTTTCAATGCGCCTTCGACCATTGCCGCTTCTTCGCAGCGGGCCTTCAGCCTTTCGAAGATCTCGGGCGGCACCAGGTCCTGCACCTTCGTACCAATGACCTCGGCCTCGCTGCGGCGAAGGTCGTGCAGGAGGGCCTGGTTGGCGAAGGTGACCACGCCGTCCTCGGTCATGCGGAAGATCATCTCAGTCTGATCGTTGACGATGGCCCGATACCGTCTCTCGCCCTCTTGGAGGGCGATCTTGGTCGAATGGAGGGCGTCAATGGTCTCGTTCATCTCCTGGGCAAGATCAGACAGCTCGTCCGAACCGTCCATGTTTACATGGCTGGCGGTGTTGCCGTTCTTTCCAATCTCCTTAACCTGGCGAGACAATCGGCCTATCCGTCTCGTGGTGAAGCGGTCTGTCACCACCAGTGTCACCGCGCAGAACAGGAGGGAGACGAACACGAGATCTGTGGCGATGAGGTTAGTGGACTCGATCCCCTGAGCAATGGAATGCCGTTCGCCCACAATCTTCATCACCGCCACGGCCGACCCGTTGATCCCGGGCAGGGCCTGATAGCCGAAGACCAAGGTGTCGTTGAAAGGCTTAACCACCACCGACCCGTTGTGGAGCACATCGTTCCAGGTCGCTGCGTCGAGATCACATCCGGCAGAGTCGTTGGCCGGGAACACTTCCGCATGCACCTTGACGATATCGCTGATGCTTTCGATCACTGCATCGTCTAATTGACGGGCCATTACCAGGAACCCCCTTACCGGCAGGGCCTCGGACCCGTCGGTTATGGAGTGAACGGCGATCAGGAGGGGGCCCCGCTCGGTCAGGACCACCCCCTGGAAGGAATCATTCGGCTCGTCCACGGCCTTTTCGGGAATATTGGCCAGGACGACGTCGATGATTCCTGGGGATACGTTCAGAGGTTCGGCATTCTCATTGTCGTATCCCTGACCATAGATAAGCTGGCGGGAGTTATTGAACATCAGGAGATAGTTCATCTGCAGGCTGCTCAACGTCTCATTATCCATGTTGGATTCCAAATATGACTGGTCCAGGCTGTCGATGAACTCGTAGGTGGCGTCCCAAGCGGCCCAATCCTTGGCTGTCCTAGACATCTCCGATTCGACCGATCGAATGGAGATGGAGACGCTGTCCAGGGCTAAATCGACGTCCTTCTTCTCGTGAGTGATCGCCCCCTGCATCACTATGTCTGAGGTGATAGCAACGATGGCGAACATCATAACTATCATGATAGCGCCCACGGCGAGGAGGGTCTTCGAACGGAGCTTCATCGTAGCCTCTGCGGAGCCCCGGGACGGAGTCCAAAGCGCCCCAGATGTGTCAAAAGAGCATGTTATATAATCCTTCTAACCCGTCTATCAAAAGCCAGCTTGATGCAATTGATACGAGACGAAGTTGGTATAATCATCCCCGTATCCTCGTCCGCCTGCGGGAATGTATGGAGGGGAGATCAAGAATGATCACACCGTGACCGACCGGTAGAGGATCGATCGCTCAGGATCATCCTCTCCATCACTCGGATCGGGCATCGTCAACCTTCACTTGCAGGAGGACAGAACAATGCTCACTTCGCCTGATAATGCTCCTCTACCGAGTAGCGTTTCGTTTCCCCGAGCACCCTGAGGCCGTTGCCCTCGATGGTGGAGACTGCCCCGTGACCACAGCAGACGAGTAGTCGACGGCCATCTTCTTTTGCACGGTCGTCGAACTCACGGCCGATCTCCAGCAAGGCCTTGCGTTCCTTGCGCGCTCGTTCCGAGTCAACGTTGACCGTGGTCATCAGGTTCTTGGCTAGAGTGGCGAACTCCTCCATCTCGGGGGTGAGGGAATCGAAGTTGATGAGGCAATCGCCGGTGAACACCAGCCCTACCTCTGGGCAGAGATAGAAGACGTGCCCGTGAAGATGCCCTCCCAGCGATTCGAGTACCTCGAACTTCAGGCCGCATATTTCGATCTCACCCATGATGGAGAGGCCGTTGCGGGTCTTGTTGGACGCCGGAGGTAGGAGAACCACATTGGTCGGAGGGTTGAACTGGGAGAACAGGTTGATGAACTTGGTGTACACCTGGCCGAGGATCGAACCCTCCATCTGCGAGCCGTATGCCCGGTTGGCAGCGTGGATGATGTCCATCGAGCCCTGATGCAGGTACGATGGGGCCTCGAAGAGCGCCCCGCCCCCGGAGTGATCGGCGTCGGCATGGGTGATGAATATCCCTTCCAGCTCCCGCGCGTCCAAGCCGAAATGGGCCAGCATCTCCACGATCTCACGGTGATAGATGCCAAACCCGGTGTCGAACATGGCGATCCGGCCGGCGTTGCGCAGGACGTACACCGATCCGCCGCAGGGCAGCTGGAAACAGTAAAGCTTCCCTCCAGTGCTCAGCGTCATCTCCTGGAATACCGAGTAGAATCCGGCCCCGGTGGTCTGGCGAAGGGTCCGGCCGGTCTGCAGGATGGAGCGGAACACCATATGGGGATCGCGTCCCTGGGAGGTAAGCTCTTGAGCGATGTGGTTGGAATCGTGCAGCAGACGGAACAGGAACTCCTCGTCCTCGGTACCGATGATCTCGCGGAGCTCCTGGGCGAAGCGGATGTAGAAGACAGTGTCATCAAGCCTCTTGCCCGTGGAGTCATACTCGAGGATCTCCAACCTCCATCGGAGCTTCATTTCCTCCAGCAGTTGGTAGGCCACGACGTCGTTGTCCAGGGTCAGGGCGACGGTAAGGCGCCCGGGGTGCTTACCGCGGTCGTCAAAATCGAGGAATGCTATATTGGCGCCGGCACCAGTGGTATGTCCGAGGAACTCGAACAGCATGCCCGGCTCGTCCGGAAGGTACACTGAGAACTTGAGGAACCTCAGGGTCGCCAGCGAGGTCTGTAGGTACCCGATGGCCCGGAGGTCCTTGGTGATCTTCTCTGGGGCATCCTCGTCCGCGTCTACCTGGAAGAACACGATATGGGGATCGATGCGGCGGTCGTAGTCGACGCGATGGATGTTCCCACCGTGGCTCTTGATGATCTCTGCGGCCCGATGCAGGGCGCCGGGATCATCAGGCATCCGGGCGATGAACGAGAAGGTGCTCACGCGCCCATGTACCGGCCTAAGTGGTTTAAAATGTTGCCAATCGTCCATCTGGTATTTTCAGTGCGGCCGTTCTATTCACAGAAAACGATCTTCATTCCAAGACCTGGTACTGGAAGTTGAGAACTTATGGACACGGACGACGACTGCTCTTTCCGATCGGGCTTCCTGATGACCCGCACGTCGGCACGATATTCCCTTTCAAGCGACATTATGTCCTATTTTAGACAACATAGCTGTATCATTAAATCATTAAGCTATTTCAGCTACTAACTTGTATTTTTTATCTTTTTGCTATATTTAACTGGAAAACCTGGAAAATAGTCAATCATAAGTAATCTGATTGCTTGAGGGCGGGCGTGGAAACGGAAGAGTTGAAGCTCGTTATTCTTGTAGCACTAGGTGGGGCCATCGGAAGCGTGTTCCGCTACCTCCTGCAGGGGTATTTGACCAGGGGAGACTTCCCTTGGGGCACCTTTGCTGTCAATCTGATCGGCAGCTTCCTGATCGCCATGCTGTTCTTCTTCTGGTCCCAGGGAGAGGGCATCAGCTCGGTGACCAGGGCGTTCCTGTTCATAGGCGTTTTCGGCGGTTTCACCACCCTGTCTTCATTCTCCCTGGAAACGGTCAATCTAGCTCAGGGAGGGCAATGGCTATGGGCTTTGGGGAACATACTCCTTAATGGCGGAGTCTGTGTCCTGGGGGCGTTCCTGGGGAGAGCAGTGGGTTTGCTGGTAGGGAGCTGAATGACGTCAATGGTGAAGATGCTGCGGCTGAAGGCATATGTGGGTGAATCGGACCAGTTCAAAGGAATGCCGACATACAAGGCGGTGGTCCATTTGCTTAGGGAGGATGGCATCAGAGGGGCTACGGTGACCCGTGGCGTGTATGGGTTCGGAAGGCGAAGTTTGCTACATTCAACGTCCCCTTTGCGTCTTTCAACTGACCTCCCGATGCTTATCGAGACCGTGGATTCTGAGGAGAAAATCATGGCCGTTCTGCCCAAAATCCGGGCGATGATCAAGGACGGGCCGATAACTTTAGACGAGGTAACGGAGGTCCGCGAGAGCGCGCCTTGACTGAGAAAGTCAAGTGAAAAAGATAGAAAATATTTATTAATTAATATATAAATACAATGTATGAAAAATCAAAAATCCCCATGTTTTTTCTTGCCCCTATCTTAGGCGGGGCGCCGTTTCTTTTCGTTTTTTTACTGCTAATAATATCGTCACGAGCGAAAATACGCGTTAATGTTTCACCTTAACAATAATAGCAGTTATCCATACTAGCTAATAATTATTAGCTTCGTAAAAAAATGATGAAAAAGGTGTAAAAAGTCAGGGAGTTTTAGATGATTCTTGGGTGCTTTTTTCCTCCCTTTCGTAAGCATCACAGAGCTCGTTCAAGAATTGATCATAGGTCCTTCGGAACTTCAAACGGAATAATCGATCCCGGGTCTCCGGAGAAATCTGTATGCTTGTCCTCGCTTCGGGCGCTTTGCTTTCTTCCATTTTGAGACCACCAAAGAGCCGGGGTCGAGACCCTCGGCTATAGAAGCTATTGATGCTATTGATATAATTGTTATCATACAATTCCATATTGTTAATAGATACAATGCAATCAATAGAATATTACGCTAATAATGCCAATATAGTCAACAACGGTCTCCCGAATATCAAATTGAGTGGGGAGATTTGATGCACATTAATGCGCAATATCGCCTACCGGAGCATTCTACCGTTATACATTATAAGAACATACGATGACTGCGTTGAGTACATTCGACGGACGAACGATATTTTTTTGTTCTTCGAACCCGAAAATTGCCATAGATCGGCAAGAAAACAGGGGGGCATTTCAACAGAAAAACAGCCCGTAAATCCCCCTTTTCTTGCCCGAGGTTCTAAGATGTTTTCATGCATCAGGACTTGTCGTTACTGCTTGCAGGAACTCCTAAGCTTCGAATCTTGCCCGGAGTTGGGCTCCTAGAGAGCGCTTAGAGTTTGAACGACTGCCTCCCTAATCTGCCGTTTTTTCAAGACTAGTAAGCCATTTTTGTAGAGCCTAGTATGAAAAGAAGCAACGGCTAGGTTTGAAAAAAGAAAGGCATAGGAAGGGGTTTTGGCCTTTAAGCGAGGTTTGGACGCTTAAGCTTTGATGAGCAACGGGAGAACCTGCTTGCCCTTCAGTACCAGCAGCATTATGCCCGCCGCCATATAGAACGAGTACAGGCCGAGCACGAACCACAGGATACCGAAGAGATATCTCGCCGCCTCAAGGCTAGTGTCGTTGTAGAACGCAGCGGTCGCAAAGAATGCGATTGTTGCGATTCCCAGGTGGATCGGAAGCGTCTTAACCGGCTGGCTAAGGGCAACGATAGCGTCAACCCCGATGATGATGCCAATGGTGACCATAAACAGGGCGCCACTGACGCTTGTGGGTATCACACCAACCGATAAGAAGAATATTGCCAGCGGAGCAAATATTCCAGTTCCTAGGACATTCTCGTTCAGATACATCATCAATGTGACGAGAAGGGCGACAATACCTACTGGGATGGAGATCGCCACAACCACATCGAGAGTGTCCATCAGCTTCAATCCGTAGCATCCGACCAATAGGACGAAGAACCCGATGAGGAACAGTCCAGCCACATCGGCCATCGCCACTTTCGCATGCACATTCGATTCTTCTGCCATTTTTTTTCCTCCTTTTTTCCCTCAGTTACTGTTTGAGCCGGACGTGCGATGGAGAAGCTCGGTCGCCCTTGCTTCCCTTCCCTCGCCGTCTAATCGGCTTCTCCTCCTCTGAAGTCAGGTCCCCTTGTCACCAAGGATTCCCGCCTCCTGTATGAGCTTGAAATATTAAAGCTATTATTATCCATATAGTCTGTTAATACATTATCAATGCGATTAGGAATTTACTCCATCGGCTCTATTTATGCAATCATTATGATAGGAATCATGCCCTCCTCCTAGACATGTCCCCACCGGTGCTAGGCTAAGGGCATCGACGGACTTAGAGCTTAATCGGCAATTCATTATAGAAAAAGGTATGCCACGGATGTATCATGGGGCAGGGACTCTTCCGAGTTCATCCAGTGTTCTCAGGTAGGTCTTCCTGCGGGCTTCATAACCTTCCTTGTTCGCCCCGTAAGGGACATACTCCGAGACCTTCCAACCATCGGACACCAGATGTACCTTGGTCTGGTCGGACAGGCCCTTGAGGAAGCTGAATTCCATCATGTCGCGGTCATGGAACCTTTGTTGTGCCCATTCGATGAGGTCCGCGTCGTGGGTGGCTACACAGAACGGGACGTCCCTGGAGATTATCAGCTCAATTAGGTCCTTGTATACCTCGCAGATGGTCGTGAAATCGCGGATGTCGCCGGTGTACGCCCCCTTCACCAACCTCACTCTGACCCCAGAATCGATCATACGCTCGATGTCCTGCGGGGTGCGGTTGAGATATGCCTGCAGGGCGACGGTGGGCTTAATGGCGGAATGGGCGCAGTCCTCGGCCAATTCCAAGGTCAAATCGACCATACGCTGCCCCTCCATGTCTAACTCTATAGGAACACCGAGATCAGCTGCCTTCTCGCACAGGCTGCCGACGAGCGCCTTGGTGAACTGCCGCCCGACGGTCCCCCCGAATGTCGATGGTTTGACTGAAAGAGATGCCTTGAGGCGGCGGCTAACGATTTCGTTCGCCAGGGCTAGGTACGCATCGTGGGACTGGCGGGCCCTCTCCTCATCCTGATTATACCGGCCCAGGATGTCGATTATACAACGTATGCCCTGTTCATTCCTCCTCGCGCACCAAGATAGTGCGGAATCCCGGTCCGGAAGGGTCCATCGGTCTGGCATGGTTAAGCATATTGAGTGCCATATCAAAAAACATTAGGCATCTTCAGGGGTCAGGACCCTACGTCCACGCTTCCGGGGGTCGCGGGTCCTCGAGGCGGCGAGCTCCTGGACCCGATTATAGGTCTCCAGGCCGATGATGGAGGCGTGCCCGCTCCTCACCAGGTATCCGTCCCACCTGCGGTACCCAGCATAGGCGGGGTTGTGAAGGATCTGCCGTATCGAGTAGAGGGTCCAGCGGGCCCCCCGACGAGTGAAGACCCCCCGTCCGTTCAGGGACTGGGCGATGGAGTTCATGGACAGCCCGGAGCAGTAAGAGTCGAACATCTCGCGCACCACCGCGGCCTCTTCGTCCTTGACCACAAGGTCGTTGTTCTCGATACCGTATCCAAAGGGTGGGTTGAACCCCAGGAGCCCCCCAGACTCGGCCTTTTGGGCCATGCCCATGTACGTCCGCTCCCCGATCTGCTCCGATTCAAGCTGGGCGATCCTCTGGATCATGTCCACGACGAAACGGCCGATGGAGGTGGAAGTATCCAGCTCTTCCTGCATTGAGGTGAACTTCTTGTCCCACTTTTCCAGCTCTTCCATCATGATCATGAAGTTCTTCGAGTTGCGGTGGATACGATCCATCTTCATGACCAGGATGTTGTCCCATCTGTCCTTCTCGGCCAGCATCCGTTTGTACTCGTCGCGGTTGCTGATCTTCCGGCCGGTGTGTCCACGGTCGGCATAGACATCGGCGATGTCCCAGCCTTGCGCCTCGCAGTAGGCGACCAGGCGATCCCGCTGGGCCTCGAGGGAATAGCCTTCCTCGGCCTGCTCCTCCGTGGATACCCGGATGTAAATCGCCGCCCTAGTCATCGGAGGTCGCCTCCACCAGCCGGTGATGTGCTCCCAGACCGTTCCTCCGGCGCTCCTCCATCATATCCTGGACCAGATTGTATGAACCTGTGGAGACGAGCGTGGGATGGCTCAGAGGGATCAGCTGCCCATCCCATCGTATGTAACCGCAATACACCGGATTGCGCAGCACCCCGCTCACCGCCTGCTTGCTCCATCGGCCTCCCTTCTTAGCCGGGATCCCGAGGCCGTTGAGCCTTCGGGCTATGTCCTCGAGCGACGTCCCGTTGGCATAGCTATGATAGATGAAAGGGACCACTCCGGCCTCGTGGTCCACCGCCTTGAGCTCGCCCTGCACGATCTCGTAGCCGTACGGGTCGGGGCTTCCCAAGTGGCCTGAGCATTTCTTGGCCTTCTGGACCATGCCGACCTTGACCCGTTCCCCGATCTGCTCCGATTCAAGCTGGGCGATCCTCTGTATGATGTCCATGACGAAGCGCCCCATCGCCGAGGTGGTGTCGAACTTTTCCTGCATGGAACTGAACTGCTTATTCCACACGTTCAGGTCGTCCATCATCTGGGTGAAGTTTCTCGAGTTACGGTGGATACGGTCCATCTTGAGGACAAGAAGGACATCCCACGCCTCTCGATCGGCCATCATGCGCTGGTAACGTGGTCGGTTGACATCCCGCCCGGAATACCCTTCGTCTACATACTCTGAGGTCACATCCCAGCCCTTGGCCTTGCAAAAAGCGTTGAGACGCTTTAGCTGAGCCGGAATGCTATAGCCCTCTCTCGCCTGATCATCCGTCGATACTCTGGCATACAACGCTGCGCGCAATAGAACGGCACTCCCATCATGCCCGGGCCGGCCCCAGGTGCATCCCAGTCTTGAATCGGTTATCTACGAATAAGATTTCCTGTCACCTCGACGAGCAAATACGTGCATCTTTTGGTGTTAATTAATTATTTAAGCTGTTATCTTTACTTGCAATACATTATTAGCTATTGCCGTACACAATGGTTTAAAGGCTAGTCCTCAATCGCTTCATATATGAACGAAAGCCCAGAATCCAAGATGGCAAGGCTCCGAGAAGAGTTCGGTGGCCTGGTGGACGACATTACCATCCGCCGTTTGGTTCTGGAGGACAGAGGGATCAAGATGGTTGCAAAGAAGATATCGGACATCAAGGACCGGGAGGAGGTCTCCGCGGTGGTCAGGGTCACCAAGATAAACGAGGCCAAAACGTTCAACAAGAGGACCGGCGGGCAGGGCAGGGTCAGGAACCTAGACATCGAGGATGATTCCGGAAACTGCCGCCTTACGCTGTGGGATGAGGATGTCGAGCTCCCCGAGAACATGGACCTCGAGATTGGGACACAGCTCACCCTGACCGACTGCTATGTCAAGAAGACCGATTTCGGAACGGACATATCCAAGGGCAAGAAGGGTAAAATTGAGAAGCTATAAAAGTTAAACTTATAACGTTACCTATTTTTTATCTTTTACTATCACCTTTTTCTTATATATTGTATGATACTAATATAATACTGGCTAATGTCTCATAGCAAACCTGTATTCTCGTTATTAAATCCATAATCCGACCACTTTGAGATCGTAATCAGTGGATAAATATACACCGAAGGAGGGCCCGATCATGGGGCAGTGAACCGAAACGGTTCTGCTCTCCCACGAGGCTGTCGCCCGAATGGGCTCAGCGGCAAAACGACGATGAATTCCCGGACCATGGTAAAATGGAAAAGAGGGATTGAGGAAGAGGTTTGCAGCCTACTCTTTTCGGGGCCTTATCATGACGAACGCCACAACTGCGACGGAGACCGCAGCCATGATGGCGATGGCATAGAACATGCCAGCATACGGGGCCTTGAGGAAAAAGTCGGTTATGTTATAACCCGCTCCGTTGACATCGTCGGTCAGCCTGGTGGTATTGTCATTGATGGATGCTATATCGCTGGCGGCGACCCCTGTATCCTCCGGCTCCAGATCGACATTCTTATTCTGGAAGGCCGTGAAATAGTCAGTACCTTCCAGCCAGTGACAGATCATATCGTTGTCCACCATAAGGTATGCCCCGGCCCAGAAGCCAAGGTCTGGGGAGTACAGTAACTTCGCGCCGTCGTTGACCTGGATGATCAGGTACTCCTTGTCCTGGCAATTGACGTTCCTCACGATGCTCTCATCAAGGCAGTGCATCTTCATTGAGGGGATGGTGAACTCGTATGGTCCGAACCCGACGCCACCGGCAGGGAAGCAATGATCGAATACCATCGACGGATCGAACGGTAGATCATCCATACCCGTAACGGCTTTCAATCCCATTGAGATCATTTCGGTTTTCTGGTCTTCGGTCAGCCCGTGAGTGCAGATGCGCCCGTTGACGCATCCTGTGACCGTAGCTGTGCTAGCGTTGGTGTACCAGGTCTCACCCTTCTCCACAGGCGGTTGCAAGAGATCCAGAGCTGGATTGAACACTATGTTCATCCGCACCCCCATGGCGATGTTTCCTCCGATATCAAAGTCCTTGTAGCAAATGGCCACATTGCCGTCGGTCGTGTTTATGATGGGGACGTTCTTGGCATCCAGCTCCATGCAGCCCGCGAACCTGCCAGCCACGTCCATCTTGGAAATGGCCATCGAGGACTTCTCCAAGGTGATATTGGCCGATAGCACCATGCACAGATTCTCCTCAAAACATGCGCACATGGTCTTGGCCTCCTTGTTCACGGTGGAAGAGGGGGCGAAGGGGTTGTCGCTCGCGCTGTACGAGCCGGCTACCGGCACGTTCCCGCTTACAACCACGGTGGCGGAAGTGGTGATATGAACGGCCGTCTTGGCGAAGATCGTGTAGGCGGTCTCGTTCTCCCCGGTCACCTCGATCAACGCACAGTAATTGGCCTTCGAATCGACATTTAACTTATCGATGGTCAGGTTAGCCTGGCTCTTGAGAAGGTCGTTAATCGAGCTCTTGTTTTCAGTGATCATGGAGCCAAGATCGATCTCTTTTCCCATGGCCCACTGGTCACCGACCTTGAGGCACGAGGTGGATGCCGAAACCGTACCCACCGGGACCAACAGCATCCCAGCGAGTAACAACATGACGACCAGCACCGCGGCCGCTGATGTGATTTTTTTCATTTAATCCCACCAAATATCTATTTTGATAATAATGGACTGCATATTAGTAAATAGCGGTAGGTAAAAGACCGAATGCAGCACGGCCATTATCGTCCAGTGAAGCATGACTGGTGTTCGTATAAAAGAAAAAAAGGGAAGATAATAGGTTTATGGGTCTACGGTTTTCGGGGCCTCACTGCGAAGAACACTATCACGCCAACCGAGATCACTGCGATGATGCCGAAGAAGGTCCCGAGGAAAGGAGCTTTGAAAAAGAAGTCGGATATGTTGAACCCCGAGTCATCGACGTCTGAGGTCAGCTTGTTGGTGTACGACTCTATCGAGGCGATGTTGTTGCTGGCGGTCTGCGCATCAACGGGCTCGAGGTTCACCTGGTTGCCGAGGATGGTCATGATATAGTCTGTGCCCTCGGGAAGGTCCGGGATCTGGGTGTCGTCCAACGACAGATACATGCCCGACATGAGGGCGGCATCGGGCGAGTACAGGAACTTCGCGCCGTCGTTGACCTGGATAATCATGTATTGCTTGTCCACGTCATCGACGTTGCGCACAATGTATCCGTAGAGGCAGCGCATCTTCATCGGATCGACTTTATACTCGTATGGCCCGAACTGGCCGTTAGATATCTTCCCGTCGGTGGTGTTGAGGTTCCGTAGGTCGATCGGAAAGTCCGTGGCCCCTGTGGCGTTGGCTAGTTCCTCGGTGAAGATCAGGGCCTTTTGGTCGTCGGTGAGGCCGTGGGCGTCGATGTGGCCGTTTATGCTACCGCTGACCGTCGCTGTGCTGGCGTTGGTGTACCAGGTCTCACCCTGCTTCACCGGCATCTGGAGGAGGTCAAGGGCGGGTGTGAAGTCCATGTATAGGTTCATCCCGGCAACCATCTCCATCCCCACATCGTAATTCTTGTAGCTGATCCTCTGCACACCGTCGGAGGTGTTGACGTCGGGTATGTTCTTGCCGTCCAGCTCCACGCTCGCCGCACCCTTGTATGTCCAGGTCATATTGGTGATGGCTCTGGATGCCTTTTCGACGATGGCGGTGGCGGAGAGCACCATACCCAGCTTCTCATCGAGGCTGACGGTCATGGTCTTGGTCACCTTGTTCACGGTGGAAGAGGGGGCGAAGGGGTTGTCGCTCGCGCTGTACGAGCCGGCTACCGGCATACTTCCGGTGACCTCGACATTGGCCGAGGTAGCGAAACGGACGGCCATCTTGGCGGTCACGGAATAGGTGGTCTCAGTTTCCCCAGTGACCTCGAAGAGCACGTAGTAGGCGACCTTGGAGTCGACCTTCAGCTTGTCTATGGTCATATTGACCTGGCTCCTTAGCAGGTCATTGAGCTGGTTCTCATTAGCGGTGATGTTGGAGCCATAGTCTACTTCCTTTCCCATGGCCCACTGGTCACCGACCTTGAGGCTCGAAGCGGAGGCCGAAACCGTTCCCGCCGGGATCAACAGCATCCCGGCAAGGAGCATTCCGACGACCAGCACCGCGGCCGCGGATGTCATCTTGTTCATGGAATCCCAACCAGTGATTTTTCCGAGGATTTTAGGGCTGAATATTAGTAGCTAGCGAAGCGAGATGCACTGATCAGGAAAGAGCACGACCGCGGATAATGAAAAAATGTAATGGTAAGGGGTTTGCGAAGGAGGTTTGGCCTGTGCTGACCTTACATCATGCCGGGCATCATGCCGGGCATTCCGCCTGGAGGCATCCTGTCGGCGCCGGGCATTCCGGGGGCGCCGGGGCCAGGGCCCTTCTTGGAAGCGATGACATCATCGATCCTGAGGATCATGCCGGCGACCTCGGTCGCGGACTCGACAGCCTGCTTCTTGACCCTGAGGGGCTCGATGACATTAGCGTCCATCATGTTGGCCGGCTCGCCGGTCTCCAGATCGATGCCCATGTACATGGCGTTCTTCTTACCCTCGTGAGCGGTCTTCAGCTTGATGACCAGGTCGATGGGGTCCAGACCGGCGTTCTCGGCCAGGGCCCAGGGGATGATCTCCATCGCTTCGGCGAAAGCTTCGATGGCCAGCTGCTCGCGGCCTCCCACGGTAGAGGCGTAGTCGGCGAGCCTGAGGGCGAGCTCGATCTCGGGAGCACCGCCGCCGGCGACGACCTTTCCGTCCTCCATGGCCACTCCGACCACGCGGAGGGCGTCGTGCAGGGCGCGCTCGACCTCGTCAATGACGTGCTCGGTGCCGCCCCTGATGATGATGCTGACGGCCTTGGGGTTCTTGCAGCCGGTGACGAAGGTCATCTCCTCCTCACCGATCTTGCGCTCCTCGACCGAATCGGCGCAGCCCAGATCGGCCTTGGATATGGAGTCCAGGTTGCCCACGACGTTGCCGCCGGTAGCCTTGGCGAGCTTCTCCATGTCCGACTCCTTGAGCCTCCTGCAGGCGTAGATACCGGCCTTGGCCAGGTAGTGCTGCACGAGGTCATCCATGCCCTTCTGGCAGAACACGACGTTGGCGCCGACGGACTTGATCTTGTCGACCATCTCCTTCAGCTGGGACTCCTCCTCGTCCAGGAAGCGCTGCATGGCGGCGGGGTCCCGGATCTGGATCTTGGCCTCGACCTCGGTCTTCTTGATCTCCAGGGCGGAGGATATGATGGCGATCTTAGCCTTGTTGACGACCTTAGGCATCCGGGGGTGGACCTTTTCCTTGTCCACGACCAGGCCGTTGATGAACTCGGTGTCAGCTACGGTCATGCCGGTCTTCTTCTCGACCTTGATGTTCTCCACGTCGACCTTGCACTTGCCGTCGGAATCCTCGGCCACGGCCTTAACGGCCTTCACCGCGAGTTCGGAAAGGTAGTCGATCTGGCCACCCACGGACTTGCCGGTCATGGCGGTCTTGGCGACCCTCTTCAGAACATCGTTGCCCTTCGCGTCCACGGCGATCTTCTCGAGGATCCTGATGGCCTCGGCGGCCGCAAGCTTGTACCCGTTGGCGATGATGGTCGGGTGAACGTTGTGGTCGATAAGCTGCTCGGACTGCTTCAGGAGCTCGCCGGCGATGACCACGGAGGTGGTCGTGCCGTCCCCGCACTCGGAATCCTGGGTCTTGGCCACCTCCACGACCATCTTGGCCGCGGGATGCTGGACGTCGATCTCCTTCAGGATGGTCACGCCATCGTTGGTGATGACGACATCGCCGAGGGAATCGACCAGCATCTTGTCCATGCCCTTCGGTCCCAAGGTGGTGCGTACCGCGTCAGCTATGGCGCGGGCAGCGGCGATGTTATTGGCCTGAGCTTCCTTGTTCTTGGTCCGCTCAGTGCCCTCTCTTAGCACGATAATAGGTTGGCTTTGTCCTAGAGAATATGCCATTAGTTATCCTCCTTTCGTTGGGCCCGATAGTTTATCGCTTCTATATAAGAATTACTATTTTGCCGGCCCCGCGGGCATCGTGTGGCACCCCCGACCGAAACGATCCGGAGCATGCTGCGGGCGAAGCATCGTCAAGGTCGTCCATTCTCTAGTGGCCCACACCTTCATCCTCCAGGTCGGCCATGCTTAGAACGCGTCGATGACCACGATCCCGCCGTCGGTGAGCGAGCGCTTCAGGTAGGTGATTATGTCATTGTAGAAGCGATCATTGTCGACCTCCAGCTCGAACTCGTCTAGTGTGGATGATGAGCGTTCCCTCATCACCGCGCTCATCCTCTCCTTCATGCCCGGCCTGAGATTCAGACGGTCAATCATCACTGACCGCACGCGGGTCTCGATGAGCGAATTCACCAGTCCATCAAGGTCATGGTCGGTAATGGTGGGTATGACCGGCCCCAGGAAGATATAGGTCCCAATCTCAGCGTCTACCAGGGCCCGCACGGCCTTCAGCCTCCTCGAGGGCGGGGGGGCGCCGGACTCGAAAACCGCCGCCCGTGCGTCCTCGCAGGTGTTGATGGTTATGCCCACCTCGGCCGAGGCCATCTTCCTCAGAAGGTCTATGTCCCTGATGACCAGGTCCGACTTGGTCAGCAGCGAAACGCTCGACCCGGCCCGCACCATCTCATCGAGGCACCGGCGAGTGAGCTGAAGCTCGGCCTCCACCGGTTGGTAAGGATCGGTCACCGTACCCAGGCCGACCACGCCCTTCTTCCTCATCAGCTCTCTGGACAACAGCCGGGGGATGTTGATCTTGGCCTGCACCGCGGCCCCCCACTCCAGAGGATCGACCCTCATCAGGTACGGCGCATAACAGTAGGTACAGGCGTGGGCACACTGAGTATAGGGGTTCAGGGCGAGGTCCAGGCCCGGAAGCCGGGAGGGGGAAAGGGCGGTGTAGCACTCCTTCTTGATAATCTTGGGGCCGCCGCCGTCCTCCATGAACGCGTCCAGATCAGACATAATCGTCCAACCTCCTCTGGGTGAACATGTCCGTCAGGATGACCGACGCCCTTATCCATCTTTCGAGGGAGATGTCCATCCTCGAGGTGACATGCTGGAGCGCCGCCCCCATGGTCTCGAAGCTGTGGGGCTTGGTCTTCAACGCCGCCCGCACGTTCTCACGCACGTTCCACACTCCTACGGGCATGACGTACCCGGGATGCGCCTCCCGAAAGATGACCGCCCCGGCCTGCCTGTGTTCGGCGGTCAGCAGCTCGTTCACGGCCAGCCGGGCCGCGTAGTAGCATCCGCCGATTTCGGCGTAGTCCCGCCTTCCCTCGTAGAACTCGTGGGAGCTGATGATTTCGATCTCGTTGCCCATCGGGTTCCATGTGGTGTTGGGATACCAGGCCTCGATGAGCTCGTACTTCCAAGTGGTCGGCATGAGCAAGATGCTCCACCGGTTGTCCAGCATCTCCCAATCATAGATCCGCCAGTCTTCGATGAGAGGGTTGCGCTTAGTTGTCCTCAGAAGGTCCTTACCCAGGATGTCGTCTACGGCGGTGATCGACCATCGGGTGGGAACGAACCGCCGGTTTTTATCAATTCCGAACGCTCCCACCGAGAACGCCTTCTGGATCTTGGAAATGAGGACACCTTCCCGGTACAGCGCCTTCACCGCCTCGGTGGCCTTCAGGTCGGTATCGTAGAAAGCCTTCTCCACGTGGTGATCGTAGCGAGGGTTGCCAATGGTAAGGTCCCTGAGCCTGGCTGATGGGCCGAAGGGCTGGACCTCGTCGTCGAGCACCAGGCGGCCGGAGGGTTTTTTCTGGAAACGAGCCTCCACCTCCAGGGGGTTGACGGCCAAGGCCAGGTCCCGGGTGTGGTCGACGATCCGCCCGTACCTCCGGAAATCGGTCGCGTCGATGCGGTGCTTCCCCCGCACCAGGTTGAACCTGAAGTCGACAATCTCGTCGATCGACTTGCCCACCCATCTCTCCGGAGTGTCCATGATCGAGGTGTCGCCCATCACCGGCGGAACCAGGGGGCCGACATCGACTTTGGGGTAGCCGTACCGGCCGACGAAGATCCCGGGAGGAGACATCCCCGCGAGGTCTAGGGTGTCGATAAGCGTCTTGGTGCGGGAGCGGGAGTAGAACTTGATCATCAGTGGACAGCGGTCCTTACCGCAGAGGTTCCGCGATCCTTTGCATATCACGCAGGGAGAACCAGCGGGGACCTCTAGGACGCCCGCTGAGGACAGCGTGCGGACATGGTCATCAAAAGCTCCGACGTTACCCCCGAACATCCGATTGCCCAGCCCCCTAAGGATATATATCCTTTATGACCAGTCCTCCGAACAGCGCGGAAGGCAGTCACTTCCTGCCATAGGGTCTCGAGGAGATCATGGCGGAGGCTATCTCGAAGGGAGCGGAGAGCATTATCGGCAGGAAGGTACCCGTGGACCTCCTGCCCCCACACCGCCCAACCGATGATGAGAGCTTCAGAGCAGCGCGCTCGGCCCGGCGCACGTGGACCTGCAGCTCGCTATCCAGCTCGCTCTCCGCCTCTCGACCAAGGGCACCGTGGTCGATCGCCCTCCGCCGTTCTCCTGGCTCTCGTACCGCCCACTGGAACAACAGCCCCTCGGAACCCCGGACCTCCCGGCCAGCGGAGAGGGCGTCCCTAAGGTCCACGATATCATCGGCGAACTGGTGGACCGTCCCCAGAGTGTTGCCGTACGCCCCTGCCAGGGCCGCCTTCTCCTCGCAGCATCCTGCCGCCAGGGCTCCGAACCGGGCAGCCAACTCGAACAGGCTACCCGACTTCATCGAGATCAGGCGTGCATACGGGACCTTCTTACCCTGATCGGACCGCTGCAGCTCGGCTAGCGCACCGCTGACCATTAGCTCATGAGTGGCGGCCAGGTGGCTGATGACGGCCGTCCCATGAGGGCCGGCCAGGGAGTAGGGGACAGAGAGCATGCGAACCGCCTCCAGAATGGTAAGGTGAGGGCCTCTGGTGGCCGGTAGGGACGGTGCATCCCGCCGGATCCGGTCGCCGTCCAGCACGTCATCGATCATGAGACTGACGGCATGAGCGAGCTCAATCGCGGCGGCGAGGTCCAGGGCCATGCCCCGCCCCCCGTCCCCGTCGGAGAGGGCCTCGTACAGAAGGAGCACGGTTCCGCCCCTAAGGCGCTTTCCCCCGCGGAAGTGGTCCGCCAGCTCCCGGTCCCCACCGGCTCGCAGGGCGATGTGTTTTCCCATCCATTCGTCGATCTCCTTCCTCACTCCATCCAGAAAGGCGAGGAACGACGCTCGTCCTCCCTCACGATTCGTCGCCTCGAACGCCACCTGCCCTCTGTTCATGCTCCGAGCCCTCCAGCCAGCAGAACGATGGACAGGGCGACCGAGAACAGCACCGAAACGTACAGCTGCCCCAACCGGAGGCGGGCGGACATGCCCTCGGGTTGCTGGACGCCGCCATAGATGAACTTCAGCCTCAGGTCGTCAACGCCGGAACCGAGAGCGGCCAATACTGCGAAGGTCAGGACGCACAGGCATACGGCCGTCGTCGCCGTCAATCCTCCTATTAATATGAGCACGGGGATTGCGCCAATGGCCACGGCGAGGCCGAGCATGGGGTAGCCGGTGCAGTACCGCACATGAGGCCATCGTACTATCGAGGTGATCTTGCCGTTCAGGCGGTCGGTCGGATAGTCCATGCTCATCATGCTCACGAAGAAGGTGCTCGAAGCGAATCCGAACACCGCACTCACCGCTACCGATGCCGCAGTGATGGTGCCGGAACCGATGAACGATATCACCAGAACGGAGAGGGCGTTGACGGGCGCGCTCAAGTAGAGCTCGGTGTAAGGCTTGTAAGCCCATCGTAGGCGAGGATGGTTGTAGCCGAAGAGAGCGATCATGCCATAGGCGGCCGGGGCGATAAGCACCGGCCGGAGGAGGATGAGGTAGGTCAAGATGAGCAGGATAATCACCACCACCACCGCGCTCAGACGCTGGACCTCGGGCACCGTAGCATTGCCATCTACCAGAGGTTTGTGGCGGCCGGTCGGACCGATCGGCGCCTGGCGATCGAGGTCGAGGTCCATGAGGTCGTTCATGGGGTGCGCGACGTACTGCATGAGGGCCACGCATATTATCGCCAGGACCATGGATGCCGGACCGACCAGGGTTCCTTCTCCCGCCAGCAATGCAAGCGCTACACCCAGGACCGACGCGCTCACGCTCCAGGCGGCGAGGGGCTTGAAGCGAGCGAAGTGTAGCAAGGAAATCGAACGCATGAGCGGTCGTCCCGCCGGTAGACGGGACGTTATCCATTACTGGGCTCATAAGGCTCATCTACTTTGCTGCATGGACCTTGATGGCCACCATGATCGACTTCAGGTGAGGTCGAGCAGCACCGCAGCGGCCAGGGCGTAGATCGTCACAAAATGGACCGCAAGCAATCGCCACATGAGATGGCAGTCCCCGACCTTAGTGCTTTCGTACAGCGAGAGGAGAACAAATCCGTAGCAGGAACCGAAGATGAACAGAACAAGCGCTGTGACGAGATTTCCTCCGCTCCCGAAGCTCAGAGCTTGGGCGAGGTAGGATAAGGGCGTCACTGCCCCCATGCCCATCCCTCCGAAAGCGACGGTGTGGAATCCTCCCACTTCGAGCCCGTAGAGGATGGTGAGAACGATGCCTATACCTACTCCGACCAGGGGGAGCGCCGATCCATAGCGCAGGCTGGCGTACAAGGCGATGAACAGGGACGCGGCGAAGAGGGAGGCAGCGATAGTGAGCAGGACGCGATCCCCGAACACGGTGCCCCATGGCTTGCCGACCCTTGTGGTGTCGTCCAACATGTGCTCCGCATACAGGAGAACAGCCACCACAGCCAGGGAAAGGAATAGCACAGTCCTGTCCATCTTTCCCTCCGCTGCCGCTCCCACGATGGTCAGGGAGAGGAAGGCCAGCATGAACGGCAGGTGTACAAGAGTGAACAGGCTGCCGCCCACACTACGGTTATGCACGAACGATCGGTACCATCCAAGACGCTCCCAGCGCCCCGAGGGAAGGTCCCTGGCCCGTGCACCGGTCGGCACCTAGACCCCGCCTATCCTCTCCAGGAACTTGATGGCTTGCAGGGGCCTCATGGAGAATCCGGTCCTTCGGGCATGTTGGACGAACACCCTGATGTCCCCAAGGGAAGGATGGTTGCCGTCCAGCAGTTTGAGTAGCGTGGCCCTCTCCCGCCTCATCCATTCATATCGGCGCAGCACCTCTCTCTGATAGCCCTCCAGATCCCCGAGGTTATCGAAAAGCATCTCCGCGCACTGCATGGCATAGAGGTTCCCATCTCCGCCCAACGGTCCCACTGCTCCGATGCTCTCCCCCACCCCCACGATGTTGTCCTTGACCAGTGGTCGAGTGTGATGAGGCGAGGACAACCTGATCCGGCTAAGACACTTGCACTTGACCGTCGAGGCTTCCACCGTGGCATCGATGGTGGCCATCCCCGCGCCGACGTGCGGAGGTAGGTTTCCATAGCCGACATGATATTCACCCTTCCCGAGGGGGAAGCACCATCCGTAGCCTGAGCTCGAGGTCCTGAACCATGTTCCCAGATCCTCCTCGGAGGCGATCCGGTATTGGCAGAGCTCGGCGACCAGGTCCTCGTCCTCCACCGGACCGAGGTAGGCACGCTCCACGCCCGTAGCGTCGACCACCAGATCGTACGCCTCGGGATCCAGCGGACCATACCTCAACGGTGTGCCGTTAAGCATGTCTCGGATGAGGGCAGGCTTATCCACCGTCAGGAGGTCGGCGCCCATGGCGATACCGTCTATGCTGACCTTTCCCGACCGCTTGTTGATATATTTCTCTGGGTCCAGGAAGCGGCCCACCAGGCGGCGATATTCGTCCGCCGGGGCCACTCCCCAGGCACACGGCCTTTGCCCGCAACCGGTCCTCTTCACCTCATCATAGACCACGACCTCGTCGTGGCCCGTTTCGTTCAACAGCCTATTAAGATAAGCTCCGGCCATGCCGGCCCCTGCGATGGCGATCTTCACCCTCTCGACCTCTTCGTTGTTACTTGACCCGTTCCGGGCCTCACTTATATTCGAACTTCAAAAGGATATATTCGTAGGTTGCGAGGGTAGGGCGGTGGAAAGGTTCGCCGGTGCGCCATGGGCATTTCCCTGAAGGGAAGAGATACGGGCCAGGTCCCGTTCGCCCATTGTAAGGCGGGGACCGAGGCCGCAAATAGCTCAACCGGCCCACGAGGTGATGCTGCACCATCCGGCCTCGTCATATTCCCCGACCTTGATCATCCGAAGATTCGCCCCCCTGAGGGCATAGGAGCGGGCGAGCATCACTCCGTACATGCGGTTGTCGATCGGTGAGAAACGAGTCAGAAGCTTGGTCTTCCCCCCCTCCAGGGATTTTGCCTCACACCTGTTCATCAGTCGGTCCAGGACCATTCGGGGATCGGGGGCGCGGGGATCGACGAGCACCGCCTTCACCGAGGAGTAGGGAGCTTCCTCCCCCCGCTGATAGGTATGCAGGAGGGCGCATCCAAGGGGCCCTTGGTCCCCTTCCAGCACGTAAAGGTTGCCGAGACCCTTACTGACGATGGACAGAGCCTCAGGGGCATAGTCTAGCTGAGGGTTGATCGCCTGGCTGAGCCGGGTCACTATCTCCAGGCCTCCATCGAGATCGCTCTTCTCGATCTCCTTCACCCCCGCGGTATCACCGTGCTCCTGCCTGAGCACCTTCTCCATGATCAGGGTGGCCGGCCCGGTACGATATCCCGATGACATGTAAAAGTGGAGGTTCTTGGGCAGGTGACACATGGTCTCCAGACCAATGATCGAGCACCCTCTCTCCGACAGATGAGACTCGCAGGATTTCAGAAGCATCTTGCCGATCCCATGGTCCTGATAGGCAGGAAGGACCTCCAGAGGGCCGGTCCATCCGACCCTGCCCCAGGTGTGGCAGAACGCCGAGCCCACGATCTTGCCCTCGACCTCGGCCACCACACAGCCCTGGGGATCGTTGGTCAGATAGGCATCGATGATCCGCTCCGACCGCTTGGGGTACTTGAACCTCCGCCCTATATCATGCATAGCCAGGTCCGACCATGCGACCTGTCCGACCTCTCGGACCTCCTCCATGTCCCCCGTGGTCATGGTCCTGAGCCTGGCCTCCCTCTCCCGTCGTATCAACACGCTCATCGGTTCACTTCCTCCAGGCCCGCCCTTTCAGCAGCTGGGGGGACAACGAATTTAGTACCCTTCCCGGTTCCAGCATAGCCTTGCGAGCCATGGTCAACGCCCACCTCCAGCCGTCCAGTTCCACGGGGAACGCGGCATCGGTGCCCAACGAATAGAACGCTCCTGACTCATAAACCTTGAAAGCGTCATTATCAGAAAGGTCCAGGCGGTCGGGGTAAGCATTCATCTCTAGCGCCACCCGCCTCTCCGCAGCACGCTCTGCCACTCTGGATAGGTCGATGCCGTTCCCCTCCCGCAGGCCGATCACCCGATTGGTGGGGTGGCCCAGTACATCCATGTTGGGGTCGTCCATTGCCCTCAGCACTCGGGCCTCCATCTCCCCAGGAGGCATGGCGAGCCTGGTGTTCACCGATGCCACTACCAGATCCAGGCCGTCGAGGACGTCCGAGGGAGCGTCCAGGCGCCCGTCAGGGGTGATGTCGACCTCTGCTCCCTTGAGGATCACCATGCCCTCATACCCCTGGATCTCGTCGATTAGGGCGTTCCGGCGGTCGAAGGCGTCGACGTCCATGTGCCGCCCTATCCGGTCGCAGAAGCACACGAGGCGGTGCCCGAGCCGGGCCGCGGCAGCCATCATCTCCTTGACCCTCAGAGGTCCGCCGAAGGAGGAGCATCGAATGTGAAGGTCCCCCACGAGGTCATCGGCAGTCAGCGGGACACCGGGGGCCTCGCGACCCTCCCTCATCTCCGGCGAGACGTAGCAACGGCCCAGGCGAGCGTAGATCTCCTCCTCTGACCCAGCATGTTTCAGCGCCGGCGAGCTTAGGCGGGTCCCTGCGGCCTTGGCCGCCTCGGCCAGCTCCCGGAGGTGGGCGTCCGCCCCTGTGGCCTGTAACAGCTCCCAAGCGAACTGATCTTCCCTCACCTGGCGGACCATGCATGCCGCCCCCGACCGGGTCTTGCCGATGGCTTGCTCCCGTTCCACCATCGTCAGCTCGACCACCTCAGGAGAGATCCCGAACTGGGCGACCACTAAGTCGGGAACAGGCGAGGAGAACAGCAGAGTGACATTAGCCACCGAGCTCACCATCCTCCTGGCCGGGCCCGCCAGCTCGATCCCGGTGACATTGCCGCCCGCGAACAGCTCGTCCAATATATTGATGGCCGAGCGGAGAGCAAAAGGGGCGGGTATCTCTGCCGCCTCCTCTCTCCTCCAGTTGAGCCACTCTGCTGTACGCTGCTGCACCTCGTCATCGAAGTCCGGCAGATCAGCGAGCCGCCCCTCGCTTATAGCCCTGAGAAGCTCATCAACCGTGCGGACGCCAAGCAAGCGGTCGAGGTCAGCGACCCGGCGGAAGCCCAGCCACGGGGCGTCCCGGAAGACGGGGAGGTCCTCGGGGAGCAGATCCTTGACCGCCTCCAGGACCTCGATCCGACCCGTGGCGAGGAACTCTTCCAGCTTGGATTCGATGCTCTCTCCCACCCCCTCGATGCTGCGGAGACCCCTTCGGTCGCTGATGGAGCGAAGGGATTCGGTCTGGGCCTCGATGCTGCGGGCGGCCTTCATGTACGAGTTAGCCCTCCATCTTTCACCCTGGAGCTCCATCGCCAGGGCGAGATCGTAGAACTGCTCGGCCGCCCTCCGGTTGTCTGCCCTGCCCATCATCACCCGCATTTCCGTCCTTTCATTATTTAGAGCGTCGACATCTTAAGCTTATAAGCCCGGCGGTGGCTCCAGCACCTACCCCGTTGTCAATGTTGACCACTGCCAGCCCCGGAGAGCAGGATTGCAGCATGGTTAGCAGCGCTCCCTTACCATTCCCTCCGGCCCCGTATCCAACCGATGTGGGGACGCCGATGACCGGGACATCGACAAGAGATGATACTACGGAGGCCAGCGCTCCCTCCATCCCAGCGACCACAATGAGCGCGTCCACCCCCTGGTCGAGCATCTTCGTCAGGGGATCGAGCAAACGATGGAAGCCGGCGATCCCCACATCATAGGCGACGGTAACCCCTACGCCCATAGCCTCGACCACGACCTTGGCCTCCTCGGCCACCCGAACATCGGAGGTTCCCGCGGCCAGGATGCCGATGAGCCCCCTGAACTCGGTCCGGGGGCGGCGGTCCACAATGATCATCGACGCTGCCTTCTCGTAACGCACTATTTCCACCCCCAGCTTGCCACATACGGCCTCCATGTGCCCGATGCTGGCCCGGGAGATGATGAGGTGATCCTTGTCCTGAAGAGCCTGTCCGACGATCTCGGCTACAACCGCAGGGCTTTTTCCCTCCCCATATATGATCTCGGGGACGTCCTTGCGTTCCGACCGGCGAGGGTCGAACAGAGTGTGCTCCCCGATCTTCCGGACATAGTCCAGACGCAACAGCCTTTCCGCCTCGTCGCTCTCCAGCTCTCCCTTCCTGTAGCGTTCCAGCACGTCCCGGATGGTCATGTCCATCCCGGATTGGCTGATTCTCCTTATATTGTTCGCTTCCCCGGACCAGGGTAAACGATTTTACGGGGCAGAGTAGATGACCGCACGTGCAAGCGTCGGACCGGTTGCGGAGACTGCGCCACATCGTGAAAAGCATGGACGAGGTGGCCATCGCCTATTCCGGAGGAGTGGACAGCACCCTGTTGCTGAAGGTCGCCAAGGAGGAACTGGAAAGTGGGGCATCGGCCATCGTGTGCTCCTCCTCCCTCATGCCCGAAGGGGAAGTGGCGGAGGCCGTGCGCACCGCCAAGGGACTGGGGATCGAGGCCAAGGTCATCGCCTTGGACGTACTTTCCCGATCCGAGATCATCGCGAACCCCCCGGATCGATGCTATCATTGCAAGAAGCTGGTCTTTCAGGAGATTATCCGAGCCGCGAGAGCCATGGACCTGCAGTTGGTCGCCGACGGCACCCATTCTGGCGACCAGGACGGTGACCGCCCCGGCATGAGGGCGCTGCGTGAGCTGGGGGTACGTTCCCCGCTAGCCGAGGCGGGTATGGATAAGGAGGATATTCGCGGGGCATCCAGGGAGTTAGGACTCCCGACCGCCTCCCGGCCGCCATCCCCCTGTCTTGCAACCCGGATACCTTACAACGAAAGGATCACCACGGAAAAGCTTATCCAGGTGGACGAAGCGGAAAGGCTCCTACACGACCTCGGCTATGGTCAGGTACGGGTCCGGCATCACGGCACTATCGCCAGGGTCGAGGTCGAGGCACGGTTCCTGGTTCGAGCGGTAGAGGACCGCGAGGTCATCGAGTCCGGGCTGAGGTCGCTGGGCTTCATCTATGTTACCTTGGATCTCACCGGTTTCCGTTCTGGAAGCATGTCCGAGGCCCTGCCTGGTCGTTAGGTCGACCCGGGGGCGTTCACCGGCCATTTGCTTGTGTCAGCGGACGCATCGGCGAAAAAAGGATTAGCATCACGTGACAATGAGCGGGTATGCGCATCATGATCACCCTTCTGTCATATGATCACGGCATCCTGCGCCAGGTTCTGGATGTCGCCGCCGACATGGCTGCTGAGGGGACCTTCGACCAGCATCGGGACATCATGCCTGAGGTAGCTCAGTTCTTCCTCGACTTCATGGACCGATACCACCATGGTCGGGAGGAGAGGTTTGTGTTCCCGGCCGCAGCCGTTTCTCCAGAGCAGATCAAGGAAATGATACCTGAGCTCATCGATGACCATCGCAAGGCCCGAGCCTTTGCCCTGGCCATCGATGAGAACGTGAAGGCCTGGGAGACCGCTCCCCTAGCCCGCAACATCACAGACCTCGCCGCGCACATGATGCATCACATCCGAGAAGAGGAGGAGGTGGTGTTCCCAGGGATGGATGCCGCATTCGAGGGGGATAATGATCTCGCCATCTTCGAACAGTCGCAGGCCTTCATTAAGGAGGAGTTCGGAGAGGATTTCCCGAAAAAAGCGGAGGATTTCGCCAACCGCCTCCAGGACAAGGTTTGGGGTGAGGGGGTCATCAAGTACCCCCTTATGGGACGATGAGCCTCGAACGCGCCCGGACGAGCGGGAACTTGGCAAGGGGACCGCACGTTGAAAGCAGATAAAGATTGATAGAGAATGGCGCCGAGGGAGAGATTTGAACTCCCGTGGCGGAGACCGCCAGTGGTTCGCTCGGAGATCTCGGTCTTTCGAGACCACCGCCTTACCGGGCTAGACTACCTCGGCGTTGGATATGGCAGAATCGTCACCACCTATAAGTCATTTCCTAGGCAAATGGTGCTCCGGAACGGATACAGGGGGTTTCGACCTCCGGAACGCCGCAGGGATGGTCGGCGATCCACAGGCAAATGATAAAAACCCTGAGCTTCCTGCAAGGGCCGATGAGGGTCATCATTACCAAGGGCGGATGCAGGGAAGAGATGGAGGTCCCTGAGCATGCCTCTTCCGTCGAGGTGCTCGACCGGCTCTGCCTCCTTCCTGACGCCCATATAATATTGCGGGGAGGAGTACCCATTCCCGTGGACGAGAGATTGGAGGACGGGGACACCCTCAGGATAGTCAAGGTCGCCTCAGGCGGCTGACCTTTGCCAGTGAGTGGACCGACGGTCAACCGAAACCTGTCTGAAGTACAGTACCCGGCCAGAAACCTTTATTATTACCTTTAGCACCTATCGGGGGCGAAACGACTTCCTCACATGACTGATTTCATGCTCACTATCATCATCACAGCTCGCCCTGAAGCGAGCATAATAGTTGAAACCCCAGTCTCGTCCAGCCTTCGATCGGGCGAACGACCGGGTAAACGTAGTGGATAGAATAGCGTGCGTTTTGGTCGTCAGGACAGTCGTTTTCAAGACTATATGAGGTGTAACCATAATGAACATCGATCCTAGCACTACCAAGTACATGATCAAGGCCAGGCTACAGGCCGACGGAATCGTGGAGAAGCCTGATGTGGTAGGTGCCATCTTCGGCCAGACCGAAGGTCTGCTGGGCGACGAGCTTGATCTGAGGGACCTCCAGAAGAGCGGCCGTATCGGACGCATCGAGGTCGAGGTCAGCTCGAAGCAGGGCAAGTCCGACGGCGAGGTCCTCATCCCATCGAGCCTGGACCAGGTGGAGACGGTCATTCTGGCCTCCGCCTTGGAAACCATCGATCGGGTAGGCCCGTGCAAGGCCAAGATCTCCGTCCTCAGCATAGAGGATGTCAGGATAACCAAGCGGTCCAAGATCATCGAGAGGGCCAGGGAGCTGCTGACCGAACTTATCAAGCAATCCAAGACCTCCGGCATCGACCTCACCGAGAGCGTTCGGCAGAGCGTGCAGACCGAGGAGATCATCACCTACGGTAAGGAGCACCTGCCCGC
The DNA here is from genome assembly GCA_033485155.1 of Methanomassiliicoccus sp. Taxonomy (NCBI): domain Archaea; kingdom Methanobacteriati; phylum Thermoplasmatota; class Thermoplasmata; order Methanomassiliicoccales; family Methanomassiliicoccaceae; genus Methanomassiliicoccus; species Methanomassiliicoccus sp. Next base: position 117,725 of record JAWQJJ010000006.1, on the reverse strand, counting down.
CGGACCCAACGTCCAGGACAGCGATGCCATCATCATCGTGGAAGGCCGCTCCGACGTCCTCAATCTCCTCAAGTCGGGGATCAAGAACGCTATAGCAGTAGAGGGCACCAACGTCCCCAAGACCGTCATGGACCTCAGCAAGGAGCGCGTCATCACCGCGTTCGTGGATGGCGACCGGGGCGGGGAGCTCATCCTCCGGGAGCTGTTCCAGGTGGCCGAAGTCGACTTCGTGGCCCGCGCCCCGCGGGGAATGGAAGTCGAGGAGCTTACCCAGAAGCAGATCATGAAATGCCTCCGCAACAAGATCCCCGGCGAGCAGTTCATGGAAATGTACGGGATGAGTTCCGAGAACGGCAAGGCCGCGGCTATGGAGCCCCGCGAGGAGCGCGCTCCCCGGGAGCAGCCCCGCGAACCAAGGGAAAGAGAATTCCGTGAGTCCAGGGAGCCCCGCGAGGAGCCAGTCCAGGAAGCCAAGGCCCAGGAGCGCCCGCCAGAGCAGCGGCCTCACCGCGAGCCCCGGGACCGCCGGTCCCGAGAGCAGCGCGAGCCCAGGGAGCCCCGCGAGCCGGTCAAGGAGCTGCCGGTGATCGAGCCCATGGCCGAGCTGCCGGAGAAGACCGGAGCCCCGGTCGAGGAGCCGCAAGTGGTGGAGGCCGAGCCGAGCAAGAAGCTGTCCGAAGCCCAGACGCTCTACAAGAGTCTTATCAATGAGCTGGCGACAACCTCAAAGGCCAAGATCCTGGACGCGTCCGGGGCGATCATCAAGGAGGTCCCGGTGAGGGACCTCGTCAACACCCTCAAGACCAACGTCAAGGGTGTGAACGCCGTGGTATTCGACGGCATCGTCACCCAGAGGATCCTGGACATCGCGGCCGACAACAAGATCGTCACCATCGTAGGCACCAAGATGGGTAACATCACCAAGCAGCCGGCCTCGGTCGAGGTCTGGACCAGGGACGACCTGAACGAATGAGCGAAAAAGTGGACATCCGGAAAGAGATGGACCTGAGGTCCATCGACACCACCGCCGACATCCTCATACCGAAGGATCCCCTGGCCAGAGTCATCGGGCAGGAGGAGGCGGTGGAGCTGGCGCGGATCGCGGCCCGGCAGAGGAGGAACCTCCTGCTGGTCGGCCCGCCCGGCACCGGAAAGTCCATGATTGCTCAGGCCCTTGCTCTTCACCTGCCCAAGCCCCGCGAGGAGATAAGGGCGGTGCACAATCCCGAGAACCCCGAGCGGCCGCTGGTCGAGGTCAAACGGGAGGACGAGGTGCTGAAGGAGCGGGAAACGAGAGGATCGGCGGTCGGTGAGCTTATCGACCCCGAGTCCGCGCCGGTGAGCGTGGCCGAGCGCCTGGGCTACCGCTGCCGATCCTGCGGAGCGTACTCCGCGGCCACGGAGCGCACCTGCCCCCATTGTGAGAAGGCCAAGCTCGACACCGGGATGCAGGCCAATAATCCATTCGGGGACATCCTCGGAAACCTCATGGAATCGATGGCCAGCGCCGCCCCGGGGCTCGCCGCCGCGGGCAAGGAGAAGGTCACCACCACCCGCAAACGCGGGGACAAGGAAGAGGTGATCGTCTTCGAGCGCGCCGGGGACAAGATCCGGGTCCTGGACCAGGGCGCGCTGGAGAAGCGACGTGCGCTGGAGCGCCAACGGCCTCACAAGGTAATCGTTCCTCTAGAGCGCAATCCATTCGTCCTGGCTACCGGGGCCTCGGAGACCGAGCTCCTTGGGGACGTCCGCCATGACCCGTTCGGCGGGCATACTCAGCTAGGCACCCAGCCGTACGAAAGGGTGATCCCTGGCTCCATCCACGAAGCGCACGAGGGGGTGCTGTTCCTGGACGAGATCTCGCATCTGGGCCAGTTGCAGCGCTACATCCTTACCGCCATGCAAGAGAAGCGGGCACCCATCACCGGTCGGAACCCTCAGTCATCGGGTGCGTCAGTTCGCGTGGACTCGGTACCGGCCAACTTCATTTTAGTCGCCGCGTGCAACATCCAGGATCTGGAGCAGGTCCTTTCCCCGCTGCGGTCGAGGATCAACGGGGACGGCTATGAAGTGCTGGTCGAAACCTTCATGCCCGACACCGATGCCAACCGCGCCAGTATCGCCCAGTTCGTGGCCCAGGAAATCGCCACCGACGGCCGCATCCCTCCGGCTTCACGGTCAGCTGTCGAGGCCATCATCAGGGAAGCACGGATCAGGGCCAAGCTCATGGATGGGAAAGAGAACGCGCTTACCCTCCGCCTCCGGGAGCTCGGAGGCCTCATCCGATCCTCGGGAGACCTGGCCGTGGCCAACGGGGATGCCCTCATCGAGGCCCGTCACGTCGCCGTGGCCATGAAGAGGAGCCGCCCGGCCGAGGAGCAGATAAAGGAGCGCTACGGGACATACATGAAGGGGCTGGGCACCGACATCTCATCAGCACAGAAAGAGAAATCCCCTTACTACTTCTGGAACGAACATATGCGGGACGATCAAGCATACCAGTGATCAGACGAACAGCTGCATCTGGTAGGCGTCCTCACCATCATTATAGTAACCTTCGATGACGTCGACCGGCTCGAAGTTGAACCGACGATAGAACTCCATGGCCGCATGGTTTCCCTTGCGGACCTCCAGAGTGAGTACCCTGGCCCCCTTCCGGCGGCTCTCCTCCAGGTACCGTTCCATCAGCATGGTACCTATGCCTCTACGGCGTACCTCGGGGGCTACCGCCAGCATGAGTACCCGGGAGTGAATGGGAGAGGTCATGACCCCGAGCAGGAAGGCCTTGATGCCCCACGGGCTCTCGACCACGATGAACCCTTCAGGCCAGGAACTGGATATGGCCGTGAACAGATGTGGATCGTACCGCTCGCTCAGCGTAGAGCAAGCTAAGTTATAGACCGATGGAAGATCCGCGACCGAGAATCCCCTCAGATGCAACGCCTCATCAATGTCTCTTCGACCCATTAATCCTTTTCCAACCCATTACCATGGCCACGACTATCATGGGCACGGCTAGGAGGGCTGCGGTCATGGATGGAGCCGTTCCCTCATCAGGAAGCACGCTCACCCAGCAGGTTGCGGTCACGGTGTTGTTGCCTCTGTCCCGCAGCGTTAGGATTATGATATGGTCTCCCGCCGGCAACCTCACCGCCCAGGAGGTGGCATTGCTGTCCATCGAGCCGTCCCCATCGACGTCCCATTCCACAGCCAGCGAGGGAGCGTTATCGGAGCAGTTGCTGGCATCGAGCAGCACGGGCTGTCTGGCAGTGATCGTCAAATGGGTCCAGGACAGGCATGCCACCGGTGGAACGGGATCCACTGACCAGTCCTTCCAGAACAATGTCCCGAAGTACGAAGCGATCTCCTTCGATCGCACCGCCACCCCCGCCTCCCGGTTCTCCTGAAGGGCGCTGTCGCCCCAGTTGATCGAGGAGATTACCGCCAGATCGTCGATGATCAACCCCTTGTTGTGCATCACCGATAATTCGTGGTAGGGTGAGATTACCTTGGCTTCGAGGTCCATGCCCCTAGTGCGGGCCATGGCGTTGAGCGCATCGGCCACCCTCTGGTTCTCTTCCTCGCCCCACGAGGAGTCGAGGAGCAGCCTGACAGTCACCCCTCGTCCGGCGGCCTCGACAATAGAGGTTATGAGGCTGGAGCCTTCCAACCATTCAGGGTCAACCGAAAGCTGCTCTACCAGGACCCTTTCCGAAGCGCGATCGATGAGGTTCTTCAACGCTTCCCCGGAATTGTCCGGCGAAAGTAGGGACATCACTCCACAGCGATACCTGATGGTCTCCTCGGCCAGCCCGGCCCTCTCCACGGGGTCCAGGAGCTTTCCCTGGGACTTAGGCACCATGGCATCCAGGGGTCCGTTGAAATCGGACCCGAACACTCGTTCGAAGTAGGCACCGACCGCGGCGCCGTCCATGGTGACGCCCCAGCCCCGGTTGGCGTAGAGGCCGGAACCCCAATTCTCCGACATCACCGTGACTCGGCGTGCATCGACCACCATGTACTTCGCGTGCAGGTAATCGTACCGCTTGTAGGAATCGACCGAGCGCAGCTCCTTGACTTCCGCCCCCGAGGCCTTGAGAGTAAATATGGCGTCCACAGAGCGATCGGACAGGCCGCCCACTGGTTGCCCCTCGATGAGGATATTGACTTTAAGCCCTCGCGAAGCGCACCGGCACAGCTGGTCGACGACGTAAGGATCGGAGATCTCGTACACCGAGCAGTTCACCGTTCTCGAGGCCAGGGACAGCTCTCTGGCGATGCGTCCGGCGGCGGTCTCGGGGGCCGAGAAGGGCTCCACCACTGCCTGGAACTCAGCCGACACGTAACTGGACCTTCCGGGGGGCTCGACCGACCAGTCGGATGATGTGTTGGAGTCCTCGCCCTCCCTCAGAAGAGCATGGCCTTTGGGAACACTGCCGACCGCTGGCCCCGACCATCCGGGACCGCCGTAGACCGATGCCCCGTAGGCGACGGCATCCGCGATTTGGTGGTCCGGGGATATGAGCAGGACCTCGTCCCCGCTGTCGGCCAGAACGAATCTGCTACTCCACATCAAGGATGCATCTCCCTTTTCCAAGTATGCCATATCTGGCCATAGGAGGGTGAAGGCTTCATGATCGGCGACTAGGGCGAGGGACGCACCCCTCTCAAGGGTGAGATCGGCGAGGATAGTCACATTGCCCTCACCGTCGTCGAGCGCCGTCCCCTGGAGGCGCACTGACGGCCCATGGTTGGTAATGATGCAATACTCCAGCGGACGCCCTGGACACAGCTCGGTGATCCTGACATCCCATTCCCGCGAGACCTCCGCGCGGAGATCGAGGGAACCCCACTCCGTGCCTGGAGATGAGGGGCCAGGCTGGGCGGTAGGGAGAACAAGCACCAGCAGGACCATGATATACAAGCCCCTCATCGGAGCGTACACCGCCTGCCGGAGGATATCGTTGACCGCTACAGTTAGGCAGGACGATCAGAGGAACTGGACCAGGTCGGCCAGGACCTTGCGGGGTTCCTTGGCCTTGACCACGCCCGACGCCAGTAGGACCCCTGAAGCACCCAGCTCGACCGCCTTCTTGACATCCTTGCCGTTCTTGACCCCCGCACCGCAGAGGATCTGGATCCCATCATCGATCCGGCGGACGGCACTGACCGCATCGCTGACCACCTCGGGCCGGGCATCGGTGACCGAGATGTCCCCTCCGATCAGTTCCGGAGGTTCCACGGCAATCATGTCCGGATCGAGGGAGGCGGCCGCAGCGGAGGTGGTGCAAGTATCGGTGCACACGCAGGTGGTCAATCCGGCGTCCTTGCTCAGCTGTACGGCGAGAGCGAGGTCGGCCAGGACCATGCGCCGTTCGGAGTGGTTCAAAAGCGTACCTTTCGCCCCAGCCGCCTTGGCCAGCTCAGGGGTGGTATACCCTGTCGCGGCGCCCGGGCGCTTGGCGTCGACGTGTTGGGCGAAGACCGGTACGGTGACCGCCCGCGAGACCGAGGAGAGCTCGGTGGTAGGGGGGCACACCGCGATGATCACACCCGTGTCATCAGATACCTCTTGGCACGCCTCGGCCAGGGCTATCGCCCTTTCTCCTTGGACCTCGGCGTAGGCCTTGAAGTTGATGATGACGACGGGCGCTCTCATCTCACTCAAGCTTCTCCATGCGTTCCTTCAGCTTGCCGAGGACTGCCGGACGGGTGGTGTACTCCATCTCTTCAGGCCCAAGGACCGCGGGCATGAACGGCCCGTGGCGGCGCATGTAGATGGACGCTTTGACCGCCCCTCTCCTGGCCTCATCCCAGCAGCTCCCTGCGAAGTAGTCCAGAGGCTCATGGTGACCGGGCGCGGAGCCGGGGTCCTCAAGACCCTGGAACTTGCCGTTGCTGACATGCATACCGACCGCACAGATGCGGGGCGGGCCGTCGAAGTACACGGGGTCGGAGTCGGCAACCGCGCAAGGGTACCAACCGCCGTAGTGCGAGCCCCGCATCCATCCGGAGACGAGCATGGGGAACATGTAGGGCTGCAGGACCTCCCCGACCGCGGGAAGGCCACTCTGGGCCCGGCAGATGCACACCGGATCGTCCTTGCCGACGTACTTGCCGGCGGAGATGTTGAGCTTCTCAGTGGACACTACAGCGCCGATGCCGATGTCCGGGCTCTTGGACCATATCTTCTTGATGGCGTACCTGGTGGTATCGCCGAGCAGGGTGAGGATATCGTAGGTCTCGTCCGGAGTGGACATCACTACCTTCTTGGAATCACAAACGTCCACGATCTCGAACTTGAAGCCCTCGTGGGCCCGCGGATCGATGACCAGGCCAGTTGTGGTGAACGGGTCCATGAAGGTCCTGCACAGGGGCAGGGAGTAAGCGGACGGCTCGGTCTTGTCGGCCATGAAGAATATCATGGGTTCGGCCCCCCTCTCCTTGAACTCCATCTCCGCCGCTCCCGGACCGGCGCCCCGGACGTTGCCGGAGAAGGCGTCGGTTAGAAGGTCTTGGCCAGCAGCATAGAGCTTCATCCTCTTCGCTTCCTTGGTGGCGTCCATGAACGCCTCCCAGCACAGGCCGTGGACGTCCCGGTTGTTCTCTCCGCGCGTGTGAGTAAGGAACAGGTTGATGTCGTCCCCCACCCGGGTAACATAATAGTCGTCGATCGTTCCGGCCTTGAGACCGTCAGCCAGACGCTCTCCGGCCTTCTTCATCATCAACGGGTGCGGCCTAGCGTGACCGCCGACCGAGCCTACGTCGGCCTTTATGACTGAAACAGTAACCCTGTCTGACATTTACTTTCCCCTTAGTATTCCTCGAAATAATGCTCTCCATATAAATAGATAGTAGGGCTGTTCAACCGACTGAATGTTGATCGGCGCCCTTTGAGGTGGTCTTTGTTCGGCGTCTCACCTGCTCACAGTGATTACCGTCACCGGGCAAGCCTCCGCTGCCTTGTTCACACAATCGAACGTTTCATCGGGGACCTTGCCCGATGCCGAGCCGCCGTCGCGATACTGCTCATCGATCTCGGCGGTCCCATCCTCCCCTTCCTTGAAGACATCGGGACACTCATCGCCATAACAGCGGCCGCATTGGATACAGCCCTCCTGGTCGATCTCGACGTTGACTGCCATGGTCTTCGTATTTCGAACATTCCGCTTATTAATCTTTGGTATCTGCCGTGGCCGAGGTCGACCTGCCCGGGCATCACTTTTATACTGCGGCGGACTATCCACGCCCAGGTATTCCAATGAGCGAGGCGTCGCTGCGTAATTCCAGGACCCTCTCCCCCGCCGACTCGGGGAAGGAGGTCGTGGTTAAGGGCTGGGCCCAGGAGATAAGGAACCTGGGCGGCATTTCATTCCTGATCATACGGGACCGCCATGGGGTCGTCCAAATAACTGCCCCCAAGAAGAAGATCGCTCCCGAGGTGATGTCTGTATTGACGTCCCTGTCCCGGGAGTCGGTGGTCAAGGTGACCGGCACCGCCAAGGCCGCTGAGCAGGCCAAGGGGGGCGTGGAGATCATACCCTCGACGGTCGAGGTCCTCAGCACGGCAGCGTCCCCTCTTCCCATGGGCGTCATTGACAAGGTGAACGTGGAAGCGGACACCAGGTTCGACCACAGGTTCATGGACCTCCGGAGGCCAGAGGCCCGGGCCGTCTTCGAGATCAAGTCCCTGGCCCTCAGTCTGATCGACCAGTTCCTGGTGAACGAGGGGTTCGTAGAGGTGTTCACCCCCAAGATCGTGGCTTCCGGAGCGGAAGGAGGGGCGACCCTGTTCCAGCTCAAGTACTTCGAGCAGATGGCCTACCTGGCGCAGTCGCCCCAGCTGTACAAGCAGATGCTCATGTCCACCGGTCTGGATCGCGTGTTCGAGATCGGACCGGCTTTCCGGGCCGAGCCATCTGACACCGTCCGGCACGTCTCCGAGTTCGTGTCCTTCGACGGCGAACTAGCGTTCATCGAATCCATGTCCGACGTGCTGGATGTGGTCGAGCGGTGCACCCAGTCGGTCATCGAGGGGGTTGCCTCCAAGGCTGCCCCGCAACTGGAGGTCCTCAACGCCAAGATCTCCGTTCCCAAAGCCCCTTACCCTGTCATCGAGTACAAGGACGCTGTGGAGATGGTGCAGGGCACCGGAATGCAGATTAAACTGGGCGACGACCTAGGCACCGAAGGTGAGAAAGCCCTCGGAGAGGTCATGAAGGAAAAAGGATACGATATGTATTGGATCGTGGAGTACCCGGAGGAGGCCAAGCCGTTCTATATCATGGAGAAGGACGGGACGCCCTACTCATACTCCTTCGACCTCGACTACAAGGGCCAGGAGATCTCGTCCGGTGGCCAGAGGGAGCACCGGTACGATCGCTTGGTCGCCAGGATGCAGAAGAAGGGGCTCGACCCCGGAGCGTTCGGCTTCTACCTCGACGCGTTCAAGTACGGGATGCCTCCCCACGGCGGTTGGGGGCTGGGGATCGAGAGATTGGTCCAGAAGATGCTCGACCTGCCCAACATCAGGGAGACCATTCTCTTCCCGAGAGACCGCATCCGATTGGTGCCTTGATGGGACTCCGACAAACACCTTCCTCTTTCTTGCCACGGCCTTTCCCGGCCGTCCGCTATCCTGAACCATCGCCGACCCCGGGACCGCCTGGCCGGTCGGACCATAAGGTCTTAACCCTCGGGTTTCCAGATGCATCCTGGATATGATTATACCGAGGTCATTGAGGGAGGAGCACGCTCACATCATTGAAGTTATGGAGAGCGCGTCGCGAGAAGGGGGCACAATAGGGCCGGCGGCGACAGCGGTCCTGGCGGTACTGCGACCTCATTTGGAGAAGGAGGAACAGATCGCTCTTCCGCCGCTGGGGATGCTCACCCTTTCCAGTGAGGGAACGGCCCAGGAGGTCGAGGAGACAATAGCCCTGAGCCAGCGCTTCAGCGATGATCTGTCCCGCATGCTCGAGGAGCACGTGATTATCGGTGAGAAACTGCAGGTCCTGTCGGTAGAGGCTGAGAACGCCGCAAGGAAGGAGTATGCGACGATCGCCCGCGAGCTTGATCGCCACATGAGGCTGGAAGAGGAGATCATCTACCCTGCAGCTCTACTCATAGGCTCCTACCTCCGCTTGTGGCAGGCAAGGAAGGTCAAGGCTTAATCTCGAGGGTCCTCGCAGGGCTCTTCCTCGGCCTTGGGGACCGAGACCTCCGCCTTCTTGCGGGAGCGCTTCGGCCTCTCGATTTGATTCGGATATCTGCACACGGTGACGTACGCCCCTGCCCGTCGCTCGTCGCAGTAGTCCTTGGACATGGACATCGCGACGACCTGGCAGTCATCAGAGAATAGAATGCCGGTCAGGGCATCGTTGATCGCCCGGACGAGCTTATCGATGTCCGGTTTGACGGTAGGGTGCAGCCTCCTATGCTCGGGGACGGAGGGAGGACGAGAGAGCACAAAATCCACGCTGACAGAGTAAGCTGAGCAGGGGTCGCATTTCCACTCCCGGCCGTCGAGGGCCCGCTGAGCCTCGGTGGCGACCCGGTTACGCCACGCTTGCAGGCCTTTCTTGTTCTGGTGCGTGGTCACTGTTCGGTCTAAGGCCTTTATGTAGTACGCCCTCGTGCTCCCTTCCGGGGTTGGCTCTCCCAGGACCACAAATGACAGCGTCTCCACCGGGTTCTCTAACGCCCTCAACAGATCATCTTCCTCGATTCGGGCATGCCCATTCATGATGGCCATTCGCAGGCAGTATATATCCTGATGCTCTAGTAGGCCGAAAGTGCATCTCCCATCCTGGCCCGGGATGAGCGTTCCGCTCATAATAGTTCTGCCCATGGTTCAACAAAGGTGAAATATCGATGCTGAACTATGGGCAGGTAGGACGGGCATGAGAGGATGGAAGATGGCCGATAAAGAAGAACCGAAGGGTGACCGTTCCTTCCTCCGCTCCACCACCCGTGCTCAGAAGATCGCGGTCATCTTGGTAGTGGGCATGATGTGCTACGGTACGATGATTCTCGCCGACGGGCTGATCATCAGGCAATGGCTCGACTCGTCCTTCGGCCCCACCCCGGACCTGCCCATCTATCAGGAGAGGACCTCCCTCATCCTGAACGGAGGTATCATCTACCGGGACCTGGATATTGAATCGCCACCCCTTATTAATTACATATTGCTGCCTCCGCAGATGATCGGAGGGGAATGGTGGGCCTATGAGCTCTATTTCTCCTTATTCCCCATCCTTACCGGCTTGGCCATGTATCTGGTGATGCGACGATGGGACGATCATTACGCGCTTCTCGCCGCCCTCCTCCTGATCATCTGTCCTTATGCTCTTCAGGATGCCACCTGGGGGATCCAGGACGAGCCCATGGTCGCATTCTTCTACATCCTCCCATTGCTCCTGTTCCTTCATGGGAGGAAGGGGCTGTCAGCAGCGGCCACGGCGTTCGGTTTCTGGACCAAGTTCCTGCCCATCATCACATATCCGGTCATCCTGCTCGAGCTGAGAGGTCGCCGAGAAGTGGTAAAGAACCTGGCCATCGCCGTCATCACCTCGGCGCTCATCGCCCTGCCTTTCCTCCTGCTGTGCCCTATCGAGTTCCTCAACTTCCCGTCGTACTATCTGCTGGGCCGAAGCGGCGAGGGCAGCGCGGGAATGTCAGTCATCAATCTCGTCGGCGAGAGCGGATACCAGCTCCCTGGCACAGTGGGAGCGGTGCTGACCATCGGCGCCCTGGTGCTATCCTATTACCTCGTGTACCGATGGAAGCTAGACATCTGGAGGGGGGCCATGCTCACCACCGTCCTGTTCCTCTCAATCTACCCCATGATCCGGTTGGGCTACTACATCTTTCCCTTCGCATTCTTCGCGGTGTGGGCGGTGAAGGATCGTGGAATCCTGCTTCGCCTCGTCCCCATGTACCTGGCCCTGCTGTTCGGACAGGGACTGCAATCAGGAGGCCTAGGGGTCGATCCCTCATACTCCTGGATCATCGCAACAGCCCTGGTCCTCGCCGGTACCATCATAATGCTTGACATCACCAGGCTGTGCCTCACCACAAAGAGCTTCCTGGACGGCGAAGGGCGAGAGGGGCCCGCATCAGCCTAGAAGGTCTCATCACATCCGGGCGGATCTGCTGACCCTCTTATCATCACCCGGGCCCCTCCCGCAACAGGTACGACCTGGCCCTATATCTCGATAACGGGAAGGTTGAACTACTTCCTGCACCAAGCCACTCCTGATGCCAAGCGCCGTGGTGCTGATCAACTGCGAGGTCGGAAGGGAAGCTTCGGTCGTGGAGAGCATCTGTGCTATCGAGGGCGTGGAGAAGGCCTACGTCGTCTACGGGGTTTATGACGTGGTCGCCATTGTCGATGCGGCCACCATGGAGGGCCTGGAAGCGGCGTTGATGACCAAGGTGAGGGGCTTGCCTGGAGTCAGGAGTACAATGACTCTGATGATCAGTCGAGACTGCACCAGGGGTTGAATCCAATAGGTCGGTATAACGATCTGAAGCGACCTTCAAGACCAACGTCCTGTAAATGATCCGTTCTGCATCCTCATGAATGGCGATCCGGTTTGCGCTGGAGTGGTCGGTCCATCGCGTCGCCTCGGGACTCTACCTAGATCTGCCCTCAATAGCATATTGACGATCTCCGATCCTCCAGAGATTCGGATGGACCGTCGGAAGTCACAGCAGGTCAATCCGGAATCCTGGTTCGTGAGGAAGGCACGGTTCAGGTGACCAATTCGCATAAATATGCCTCTTCCTTTCGATGAGGCATGGACGGTCTGGGCGACCCCCTTTTATTCCTAGGCCTGGTGGCCTTCATCTCCCTATCCGGTGCGCTGATGCCCGGACCAGTATTCGCCACCGCGGTGGCCAAGGGATACCAGGACCGTCACTCGGGAGCCAAGATCGCCGCCGGACATGCCATCATCGAAGTACCACTGGTGGTGGCGATCTTCCTGGGCTTCGAGACAGTGCTGAAGGATCCTGCGGTCTTCGCCCTAATCGGACTAGTGGGCGGGGCATTCCTTCTCTACATGGGCGTGTCCATGATGCGCACCAGGATAGAGGATGGCCAGGTGCAGGGATCCAAGCTCGGGCCGTTCACCGCCGGGATCGCCCTCACCGCGGTCAACCCATACTTCCTGTTGTGGTGGGCCACCGTCGGCGCCTCGCTCATCGGTACTGCCCTCGGATACGGGCTGATCATCCTGCCCCTGTTCGTCATCGTCCATCTGGCCTGCGACCTCGGGTGGCTGGAATTCGTTTCCTTATCCGTCAACCGATCCAAACGGTTCCTCACCGGCCGAAGATACCGCCTGTTATTCATGGCCTGCGGGACCTTTCTCATCGTCTTCGCTCTCTATTTCGTCGTCAGCTCGTTCCAGGCGATTTTGTGAGCATCGGGCTGATCGTCTTCAACCTCTCCCTGAAGACCTGCTTTACATGTTCGGCATCTCCCTCTGGCATCAGGCCAATGTTGCTTCGGATGATGACCAGACCTTCGGATGTAGAGACCTGCATGTCCTCCAGCTTAAGCTTGAAGGGCATCTCCGGGGGAAGAGGGATCTCAGTGGGGAAAGCTTTGGGCAGACGGGAGGTGATGATCCCCTTTCCCAGCCCCTCGACCACCCGCTCCATGGTTTTTTCGGGCAGAGGCCACGGCAGCTCAAGAGTCAGGTCCAGGGCGGTGACATCCATCTGGGGTGGCATCTTTGGCTCCTGCTTCACGGTTACCTCGGCGCGCTCGATGACAAAGTCCTCGTCGAAGTCCCAGGAGTTCACCACCGCCTTCTCGTAAAGAGCCTCCCGCCCCTCGGCGTAAGGGCGGAAGAACGACCGCAGGCGTTGCCATATGCTACCCTTGAACCTCTCGACTTCCAGGAACGCTTTGGCCGTCATGTGCGCCGGGAGCTGGCATATGGCAATCCGACCGCCCTCTTGAAAGCACAGCTTGGGTCGTCCGGAGCGGGCCGAGTACTCCACCCTGATGAATGTCCCGCTCCTCAGTTTTCTCCTCCCCAGCCCCAGCCGTCCCAGGGTCGTCACCATCTCCGCGGATGCGACCAGAACATCGGCCATCTCGCTGGCATCAGGGATGGCGAAGGACATGTTACCCTTGATGTCACCGATGGCCGCCATGGCCTTCTCCATCATGACCTCGGCCGTGGCATCGGAGACCGCCATCAGGACATCCCATCCCTCCTGCGCCGGCAGGGGTGCCGGGGGCGTCTCATCTCCCTTCATCCCGACGTTCAGGACGATGCCGGGAGGCTCGATGACGATGCTTTTTACCTCGATCTCGATGGGTGGCGCATCGACCGTCAGTTCGTCCGGCAGCAGCTCGGACAGGGGCAATTGGATCGATGGCAGGTCGACAAGTGGTCCGCCGCTAGGCCCCATCAGGAGGCGAAGGAACACGTTCTGGACGAAGGACCCTATCAATTCCAGGGTCCCCTTGGGCATGGGGCAACCGCCTCCCAGCCGGAGGTTCTGTACGGTCAACCTGCTCACGTCCGTGGCCACCTTCCGCCCCTCCACCGCGACTCCTATATCGGTCGACGCCTCCATGTGGTACTTGACCCCGACCCCCCACGGGATGGCCATCTTACCCTCGATGGGGACCCGCACAGAGATCGAGCCGGGGCGCCTCACCTCGATATCGGGGGGCGAGATCAACCGGGCAGTGAAGCACATGTGCATGGAGTCGTACTTCCCCAGGCGGCCATCGATCTCCGGAATGACATCCTGCCGGTAGGTCTCCTTGACGATCCGATCGATCGAACCGCCATTGATGGAGACAAGGATAGTCATGCCTGTTAAAATTCGTCCTACGATTATTTAACGAGCCCGGTCCAGGGCCGCCGTTACACCAGTACGGGTGAGTGGGGACGCTTCGGACGTGTCTATCGCATCGGCGGCCCGAGTTAGCGCTAAGCCCGGTTCGGCCGAAATTCAGTCGCCGCGCCCGATGTCCATCATGCGCTGGAGCGGTTTCCTTGCCTTCTCCATCAGGTCAGGGCCCAGGTTGACCTCCGGCGTCATCGACTCTAGGGCCGCGAGGACATTGTCCAAGGTGATGAGCTTCATGGTCGGGCAAACCGCACCGGGAACCGCATAGAACCGCTTGCCGGGGTTCTCCTTGGCCAGTCGGTAGGTCATCTCCTGTTCCGTCCCGATGATGAACTCAGTCTTGGGCGATTCCTTGACGAACTTCATCATCCCCTCGGTGGAGCGGGCCGCATCGGCTATGTCGATGACGTCGGGTCGGCACTCGGGGTGGACAATAATTACCGCTTCGGGATGCTCCTCCTTGAGCTTCTTGAGCTTCTCCACGGTGATGGACTCATGGGTCGGACAGAAGCCTGGCCAGGGAATCACATCCTTCTCGGTGGAGCGTTGGACGAAAGAGGCAAGATTCTCGTCGGGGATGAAGATGACAAGGTCAGAGTCGAGACTGTTGACCACCTTCACGGCATTGGAGGAGGTGCAGCATATGTCCGCCTCGGCCTTGCACTCCGCGGTGGTGTTGACGTAAGCGACCACTTCGGCGCGGGGGAAGTCCTTCTTGAGCATCCTCACTCCCTTGGGATCGCACATGGCGGCCATGGGGCACCTGGCCTTGGGCTCTGGATGCAGGACGATCTTGGAGGGGTTGAGGACTTTGGCGCTCTCAGCCATGAAGTCTACTCCGCAGAACACGATGACGTCGGCGGTGGTCTTGGCAGCGGCCATGGCCAGGCCTAGGGAATCTCCTACGAAATCGGCGATGTCCTGGATGTCAGGAAGCTGATAGTTGTGCGCTAGGATAACGGCGTTCCGTTCTTGCTTCAGTTCCAATATTCGGTCCTGGGGCCGCATCAGGGTCGTGATATTGAGAACGATATAAATAATTGATTCCCTGGACCGCCTGGGTGACCGTTGCTCGATGGTACGGACCGCGCCATGGAAGGGCTCATCAGGTTTATTAGCCGCAAGGGTATGATGCTTTATGGAGGACGATTAGGATGAGGGCGTCGCGAGAGGAGCGGGCGGCCAGCTACTTCCGCTGCACCGATCGGGAGAGAGCGACCTTCGAGGCCGGAGTCAAACTGGCGACGGTCTACCATCAGTTCATCGGGACCCCTGTGAGCACCTCCAACGCCGAAAGCTTGGAGAGGGCGATCGAGGAGGGGGTCAAGGTCCAACCCTTCGTCGAGTCGGTCGAGGTCCGGATCCGTCGGGACCGGCTGAAGATGAAGAAGAACGAGTACGATTACCAGAGCCTCACCGGCGAGATGCTTGACGTCAAGGTCACCATTCATATCGGGGACGTCCGGACGGTCGGGGAAATGAGGTACCTGGAGGACATCAGGTATCCACTCATGTTCATCAGCTCCATCGAAGAGAGCGCCAGGCCATGAGGTGACCGCTGCTTTCGCCCATGAGGTTCAAGGTCGACGTAATACGTTTGTAATCTGTTGAGAGCCAACGATAGTTCGAAAACCATATTAAGAAAGGACATCCATACGGGGTGGCATCGTTTCAGTGCGTTAAGGTCAGTACTTGTTATAAATTCGGTGACAAAATGAACACCACTATCAAGATCGGCATAACCGGTTTGCCAGGCGCGGGCAAGACTCATGCATTGCTCAAGGTCATAGAGATGCTGGAGGCTGAGGGGATCAAGGTCGGAGGGATGGTGACCGAACCCATCGTCGAGGATAATAAGCGGACCGGGTTCGCCATCGTCGACTGGGCCAGTAAGGAAAAGGGTACCTTTGCTCATATCAATATCCAATCCAAGTTCATGGTCGGCAAGTTCGGGGTGGACCTGAATATATTGGAAGAAGTAGGCGTCAAGGCTTTGTTGAAGGCCTGCGAGGACGCTGACGTGATCGTCATCGATGAGGTGGGACGCATGGAGGTAGAATCCCAGACCTTCATCGACACTGTGAAATACGCATTGGACATCGAAAAGCCCCTTCTTCTCACGCTCCATAAGAAATCCCGCAATCCCCTTCTCCAGGATATTAGACGGCGGGACGATGTGCGTATTCTTGAGGTCACCCCCATAAACCGCAATCTGCTTCCCTACAAGATCATGAAGCTCATGAAGGGCGAACTTCTGTGAGCGCTCCCCCCGGGTCGGTGCTGAAAAAGGAAGGGGACACCGAACTCCATGTGCCCTCCATCCACTCCGAAAAGGGACCGGGCAAACGGATCGGCAGGGTGTTCTTCAACGACCAAATGGCATTCAACAGGGACGTCACGGTCATGCTCCTGGCGGCCTATCCCCGAGCACTTACCGCTCTGGACGCCATGGCCAGCACCGGGGCCAGGGCGATGCGCATCGCCCGGGAGGCCCGGCCGGACATGAAGATCGTGGCCAACGACAAGGACGCCGAGGCCTGTGAATACATCAGTGCCAACATCGAACATACCGGGAGCGACAACGTGGAAGTGTCCAATGATGATCTCCGGTGCATCCTGGCCAGGCGGGTGTTCGACTACATCGATCTGGACCCCTTCGGGACCCCGGTGCCCTTCGTCCCAGCGGTGATGCAGGGGCTCAAGAGGCATGGTGTGGCCGGCATCACCGCCACCGACACTGCACCGCTGGCCGGCACCTATCCGAGGAAATGCCTGCGCCGATACGGGGCCCATTCGATGCGCTCCCCGTTCGGCCATGAGAGCGGGCTAAGGATCCTCATCGGGCACATCGCCCGCGAGGCGGCCAAGGAGGATAAGGGCCTGGAGTGCCTGCTGTCGTTCTACGCCGACCATTACATGCGGACCTATGTCCGGGTGGTCGATGGGGGCGGGGAGGCCGACCGGACCATCGAGAAGCTGGGGTACGTGGACTACGATCCATCGACTGGAGAGAGGTCGATCTCCAGGGAACGGACCTCTTCACGATCCATCGGTCCCCTGTGGCTCGGACCTCTGCACGACGCTGAGGTCCTGGGGGAAATGGAAGCTAGGGAGAGCCTTCAGACCAGGAGGAGGTGCGCCAAGTATCTCGAGGTCTGGAGACAGGAACTGGATGTTCCATTCTTCTATGATAACGACGAGCTCGCGTCCCTCGTGAGAACGTCCCCCCGCCGCCTGGATGCGGTGCTGGAGGCCCTGGGCGCGTCCGGCCGGGTCTCCAGGACCCATTTCGCCCCGACTGGAATCAGAACCGATCTGCCGCTCAGGGACGTTCTATATATCTATGCCTCAGTGAAGGAGCAATGACAAAATCATTCAAATAACTGGATTATATGAGGAGATGGAATTTCGATGCCTACCTTAGCTGTGATCGGTTCGCAATGGGGCGATGAGGGGAAGGGAAAGATCACCGACTACCTGGCCGAAGATGCGGACCTCGTGGTGCGATACCAGGGGGGAGCGAATGCAGGCCATACCATCAAGGTGGGCAATGAGGTCTTCGCCCTCCACCTGCTCCCATCGGGCATCATACGCGAAGGGATTCTATCAGTGATCGGGAACGGCTTGGTCATCGATTGTGATGAGCTTCGGACCGAGCTGGAGATGTTGCGCAAGACTGGCCGTACCGGGGAGATGTTGAGGATCTCGGACCGGGCCAATGTCGTACTGCCCTACCACCGTGCCCTGGATGGGGCGGAGGAAAGGGCCCGAGGGGCAAAGGGAGTGGGGACCACCGGCAGGGGGATCGGCCCGTGCTACGCGGACAAGATCGCTAGAGCCGGGATTCGCATGGGCGACCTCTTGGACGAGGTCTACCTGTGGGAGCGGCTGGACATGGTCTATCCACAAAAAGAGAAACTGGCCCAGTCCCTTGGCATCAAGCTCGAGCAGGAGAAGGCCTCCCTCCTGAGGGTCCTACTGGAGTACGGCAACCTGTTCCGTCCGTTCATCACCGACACCTCGGTATTGGTCAACGACGCCATACGGGACGGTAAAAAGGTCATGTTCGAGGGCGCCCAGGGAACCATGCTGGACATCGACTACGGGACCTATCCTTACGTTACGTCGTCCAACTGCACCTCGGCGGGCATCTGCACCGGGGTGGGCGTACCCCCTTCGGCGGTGCAGGACGTCATCGGGGTCACCAAGGCCTACACCACCCGGGTGGGAGCGGGCCCATTCGTCACAGAACTTCATGACGCGGTAGGGCTGCATCTGCAGAATGTCGGCGGGGAATTTGGCACCACCACCGGGCGGCCGCGCCGCTGCGGTTGGTTGGACATGGTCGTGGTGCGCCATGCAGTCCGCTTGAACGGCATGACCTCTATGGCGATGACCAAGCTGGACGTGCTCAGCGACCTGCCGACGCTTAAGGTCTGCGTAGCCTACGAGATTGACGGCCAGATCGTGGAGGACTTCCCAGGAAGCATCGCCAAGCTCTCCCGGGCCAAACCTATCTACGAGGAGCTGGAGGGATGGACTGCCGCCTCGTGCAAGTCCGGCGACATCATTCGCAAAGGCTACGGCGCTCTGCCGAAGAACATGCGCAAGTACCTGGATTTCATAACCACCAACGCCGGCGTCCCCATCGAGATTATCTCCTTCGGCAAGGGCCGGGAGGAGACCATCGATCTGCGCAAGCGACGCTGGTCCGAATGAACTGATCCCCCGTCCACTGTCGGAGCTATGCGCCCTTCGGTCACATCGACATACGCTTATTAGCCAGCACTCCGAATACCGTACGGGGACCTAAATGAGGATCGAGATAGTCCACGCGTCCAAATACGGGAACGGGGAGCAGGTGGCCAAGGAGCTGCAGAGGATCTTGACGGCGAAAGGGATCCAGGGAGAGGTTCACCACATCCACGAGGTCAAGGCCCAGGATCTGCCAAAGGCGGACCTGCACGTGTTCATCTCACCGACCAGGATAGGCAAGCCGCCAGGCAGCGTGCGCCGTTATCTTGGGAAGGTGCAGCTGCCCTCGGGAACAAGGTACGCTCTAATCGCCACCCACGGCGCGCCCCAGCCGGATAAGAAGACCGGCCGGATGCCTACCGAGGAAGAGATGGCGAAGTGGCAGCGCACACTGCCCATCCTCGATGAGATGCTGAAGTCCAAAGGGCTGGTCAAGGTGGCAGATCTTATAGTCTTCGTCACCGACCTGAAGGGGCCGCTCGAGGAAGGTTGGCAGGCGAAGGTCTCTGCGTTCGCCGACCGCCTACTCCAACCCTGAGCTATCTGACGGTGACGACACGGAGCCAGGGTAACGACCCCCAATCGTTATAATCTCGCGGGTTCCCACGTAGTTCCGAGGACGATGCAGTACATAGACAACTTGGACATAGGTGGAAAAAGGCTTCTGTTGAGAGTGGACCTGAATGTCCCGCTGGACAAGGGAGAGGTGGCGGACGACTCCCGGATCCGAGCGATCCTACCAACCGTGAGATATGCGCTGGAGAACGACAGCAAGGTAATCCTCATCTCCCACCTGGACCGGCCGGGGGGGAGAGTCGATCCTCGCTATACATTGGCGCCGGTGAGCGAGCGTCTATCCCAGTTGCTGGGCGCTCCGGTCCGGTTCGTTCCACAGGTCCGGGGGAATGCGGTAAGGGAAGCGGTCGAGGAGATGGTCCCGGGCACCGCCATCTTGCTGGAGAACCTGAGGTTCGATCCCGGCGAGGAGAGCAACGATCAGACCTTCTCCAGCGAACTGGCGTCCCTGGCCGATGTCTATATCGATGATGCCTTCGCCGATGCCCACCGTTCCCATGCTTCCAATGTGGGGGTCACCGACCACCTGGCAGTCACCGGTGGAGGCCTCCTGATGCGAAGGGAGATGAACACTTTGGGAAGAGCCCTGGACAATCCCCAGCGACCCTTGGTGGTTATCGTCGGAGGGGCCAAGGTGAAGAGCAAGATGGGAGTGATAGAGCATCTCTCGATCAGGGCGGACCGCATCCTGCTCGGAGGCATGATGGCGCTCCCGTTCCTGATGGCCCGGGGCAGATTCGCCGGCCGCCACGATTTCGGTGAGGATCTGATCATGGAGGCCCAGAGGATCATGGAGAGAGCGGGGCCGAGCAAATTCGTGCTCCCCCTCGACGTGGTCGCGATACGGGAGGGAAATGGAGAGGTGATCAACATCGTGGCCGCCGAGGGCGTCAGGCCGGACATGATGGTCATGGACATCGGTCCGCGGACCATCGAGGAATTCTCCATGGTCCTGCGGACAGCCATGACCATAGTGTGGAACGGCCCCTTGGGGGCGTTCGAAGAGGACATCTTCAAGCACGGGACCCGGGCGGTGGCCGAGGTCATCGCCGGCACCAAGGCATTCTCCCTGATCGGGGGCGGGGATACCGGACGAGCCCTGGAGCGGTTCGGGCTCCAGAATGAATATTCCTACGTGTCCACGGGGGGAGGGGCCTTCCTCGAAGTGATGGGCGGGCGGGAGCTCCCAGCAGTGAAGGCTTTACAGGGCGCGGATAAATCGAAAGCCGCACCCTCCACCCTGACCGTCTAACGGACCCCGGCGGCCTTCTGGGTCGCCCGGTCCAGTTCTTCGGTGGATGCCAGGTAATGGTGCCCGAGCACCTTTCTGCCATTCATCTCATAGATCAGAGGGATGCCTGTGGGGATGTTGAGTTCAGCGATCTCATCGTCCGATATCCCATCCAGGTGCTTGACCAGGGCCCGGAGACTGTTGCCATGGGCTGCCACCAGGACCTCCTTCCCCTTCAACACCTGGGGGAGAATCTCCTGATCCCAGTACGGGAGCACCCTGGCCAGGGTATCCTTCAGAGACTCGCAGGACGGGAGGAGGGCAGGGTCAACACCCCGGTACCGGGGATCGAACCGAGGGTGCATTGGGTCCGAGAGTTCGAGAGGAGGAGGGCGGACATCATACCCTCGCCTCCAGGCATGGACCGCCTCCTTTCCGTGCACCTTGGTCATCTCCTCCTTGTTGAGGCCCTGCAGGGCCCCGTAGTGCCTCTCGTTCAGGCGCCAGGAGTGATGGATGGGTAGGTACATGAGATCCATGCCCTCCAGTGCCAGCCATGTCGTGCGGATGGCCCGCTTGAGCACCGAGGTGTAAGCCAGGTCGAATGTCATGCCCGCCTCCCGGAGGCGGTCCCCCGCGCTCCTTGCCTCCTTGCAGCCCTCGGGCGAGAGGTCCACGTCGATCCATCCAGTGAACTTGCCCAGCTTGTTCCACTCGCTCTGACCGTGCCTTAGTAGGACGAGATTGCTCATTTCTCCAGGTCACCCCAGTATATGCTCATCGCCTCGGCGGTGCTGGCGCCCTCGACGGTGATGGCGTAGATGGCGTTGGCGAACCGCACAGCCTCCCCAAGCGATTTCTGGTGTATGTTCCTTCCGGTTGCGCTGCCAGAGGTGCCGGAGACATTTATCTGCGCGTGTAGGCGCTGCAGGAAGGGCTCGACCTCTATCCTCCCTCCCCCCGAACATATGATCTTCGTTCGGCCGGCCGCCCGTACCGCGTCCCCCAACCGGGCGGGGGCGTCGGCCCCCTGAGGGTAGTTGACCTTGGCAAAGTCCGCGCCGAGGCAGGCAGCGACCCCTGCCGCCCCGGCGATGATCCGGGCGTCCTTCTCCTCGGGAACAGCCTTACCTCTCGCGTAGGACCAAAGAATGACGGGGAGTCCATGACGGTGGGCCTGATTAACGATCTGGGCCGCCTCCCGCAGCATATGGGCCTCATGCTCGCTCCCGATGTAGAAGGTATACCCGATCCCCAGGATCCTGAGCCCGCTCTCCTCCCTGAGCTTCACGACATCATCGACCGACTGCCACTGGACGCTGAGCGGCTCGGCCTGATCGATCTTGACCAGATTGGTCTTGGAGTTCAGCTTGATGACATACGGCACGTCCGGGTAGCTCATGCCATAGCGGCTGACCAGGCCGAACTGCGTGGCGAAGGCGCCGATCCGGGCTCGGGAGGCGATTCGGAAAAGGTGCTCGGGGTCCCCGTCGTCAGGAGAGATACCATCACCCAGGAAATCGGTGTTTAGGTGCTCCACCTTCTGATCCCCCGCGAACAGCATCAGCCGCCCCTTCCCTGAAGTGAGGGCAGCGTAGTTATCCTGGAACGCCCGGCGTTCCGCCCGGGGCACGTCCAAGGGCACGAGCTTGTCAAGCTCGGACATATGCCTCCCTCTCCAGTTCCTTGGTCCTTATCCTGGGCAGCATCGCCAGGATGTCCGCTCGGCTCGCCCTCGCTGTTCCCGGCTTGAGGGCAGTTGCCGTGCCCGCGGCAGTCCCGTGCCTGAGGCAGTCCACCGCCCCCATTCCGGAAGCTAGGCCGTAGATGAAACCGGCGACGGCGGAATCCCCGACCCCCACATTATTGACCGCCTCGACCGCGGGCGGGGAGGCCCAGTAGGCCCGCTCCCCATCGACCATCACCATGCCCTCCGCGCCCATGGAAGCGAGGACAGTGCCGACCCCTTGAGCTTGGACCTCCTCAGCCGCTCCGATGACCTCCTCAGTACTCCCGAGCTCCCTCCCCACCATTTCCCCGAGCTCGTGACGGTTTGGCTTGATATAGTCAGGACCGGCGGCAACGCCATGCCTCATGGCCTCCCCGTCAGCATCAAGGAATGTGATGATGCCCTGCCCTCGCAGCATGGTGATCAATCGACCGTAGGTGTCCGCCCCCGCCCCCGGCGGCAGGCTGCCGCCGATGGCGACCATGAAAGCGTCGTCAAGCCGTTGGATTTTGGCGATTAGAGCGTCCATCTCCTGACGGGTCACCTCCGGGCCGCTGGCGGTGAGGAGTATCTGCCGGCCGGTCGATGACTCGTTGACGATGACGTTCGTCCTCGTCTCTCCGGAGACCGGAATAAGATCGGTGGCCACGCCCTCGCATGCCAGGCGGTGCTCCAGCTCGTGCCCGGTGTAGCCGCCGGAGAAGCCCAGGGCGATGTTGGGGACACCCAGGCCGGTCAGCACCCGGGAGACGTCGATCCCCTTGCCCCCAGGGTAGCGGCACTCCTGGCGTACCCGGTTGGACTCCTCGTAGTCGATCCGGTCGACCCAGAAGGTCCGGTCGATGGCCGGGTTCAGGGCCAGGGTGTACACCCGCGTCCCCGCCGCTCCGCGGTCGTTCATGCCCTGACCATCTCGGCCCTACGCTCCCTATCCATACCGCCCAGGCGGGCCATGTATGAGGCGAGGTCCAGCATGCGGCAGGAGAACCCGTACTCGTTGTCGTACCAGGCCAACACCTTGACCATTCGTTCGGCCACGACCTTGGTGGACCGGGCGTCGATGATCGAGGAGCGGGGATCGGTGATAATATCCTGGGATACCAGCTCGTCCTCGCTCACCCCGAGGATGCCATTCATCGGACCTTCCGCCGCGCCCCTCAGTGCGTTGTTGACCATGTCTTCGGTCACCTCCTGCTTGAGGAGGGCGGAGATGTCGGTTATCGCTCCGTCGGGCACCGGGGCACGAATGGCGGTGGCGAACATCTTCCCTTCCAGCTCCGGGATCGTCCTCGCCGTGGCGTTGGCGGCTCCCGTAGTGGTTGGAACAAGAGACAGGGCGGCGGCCCGCCCTCTCCTCTTCTTCCTCGCCGGCCCGTCCACCAGCTTTTGGCTGGCGGTGTAGGCGTGCACGGTGGTGGCCATGAGGAGCTCGACGCCGAAGGAATCGTTGAGGACCTTCGCCACCGGGGCCAGGGAGTTCGTCGTGCACGAGGTGTTGGACACCACGTGATGGACGCGGGGGTCGTACTTGTCCTGGTTGACGCCCAGGATGATGCTGAGGTCCGCGGTGTCGGAGGGGGCGCTTATGATGACCTTTGATGCCCCGGCCTCCAGGTGCTTGGCCGCCTTGTCCCGGTCCCGGAAT
Source organism: Methanomassiliicoccus sp. (assembly GCA_033485155.1). NCBI lineage: Archaea > Methanobacteriati > Thermoplasmatota > Thermoplasmata > Methanomassiliicoccales > Methanomassiliicoccaceae > Methanomassiliicoccus > Methanomassiliicoccus sp. The sequence goes on along the minus strand of JAWQJJ010000006.1, from coordinate 93,908 downwards.
AGGCCGGTGCACTCAAGCACGATGTCCACTCCCAGATCCGCCCATGGCAGATCGGACGGATCCTTCTCGTGCCTCATGTCGACCTCCTGGCCGTCTAGTCGCAGGGAGTTCGCGGTGCTTTCGACTTCGAACGGTGCCCTCCCGTGAACCGAGTCGTACCGCATAAGATAGGCGATGTCATCGGGCGAGAACAGGTCGTTCGCCGCTACCAGCTTGATACCTGGCGGCGGGTCAGTGATGTAGCGCCTGGCGATTATCCTTCCGATGCGGCCCATGCCGTTAATAGCGATGTTAGTGGTCATATCAGCCTCCGTTCCAGTTCCTCAGAAATAATGGAGCGGAGCGTTTTAAAATACTTTCTTAATGATAATAATATCCTGTCGAAAAATAAATTGGACGTGATAGAGCGACCGAACCCCGGCCCCGGGCAGTGCGAAGGCCCTGAGAACTAAAGCCTGGCACGGTCGAAACCCTTGGCCCCGAACGGCTTGGTGGCGTCGATCGCAACCTTGGAGGTCGTGCCTTCAGAGCTGGGATCCAGGGAGGAGCCAGCGGCGTTGTTGGCTACCATGAGCGAACGGGAGGCCTGGAAACGGGTGGCCTCAGCCCACTCCACGTCGCGGTCGTCGAATATGTCGATATCCTCGTCCACAATGGTCACCTTCTTCATCGACGGGTGGCCGGAGAACGCGGCCATGGCAGCGTTGATCCCATCCCCTTCCTTGTTCTTGGTGATGGACACGACCCCATGCAGCCAGCAGCAGCCTCCTTCGGTCAGCCGGACTCCGTGCACTCGAGGTACGACTTGGTTCACCGTGCGGTAGATTATCGGCTCTCTCGGAAGACCCATCATCATGTAGTGCTCATAGCCGCCGGGCAGGAGGAGATGGAACACCGGGTCCTTGCGCATGTAGAGGCGGTCGACCTCGAACACCGGGGCCGGACGAACCGAGTCATAGGTGCCGGTGATGTCCATGAACGGACCCTCGTCCACCATGGTGGAGGTTATGCGTCCCTCGAAGACTATCTCCGCCTGGGCCGGCACCGTTAGGCCGCCGTTGAGCCTGGCCACCTCCAGGGGGGAGCCCAGCGTCCTCTGCTTCAGGGAGGAGGCGATGTGCATCTCGTCGGTGGCGTAGTCGGTGGACATGGCAGCAGCGAGGAGGACAGGGGGACACAGTCCCATGGAGAACGCCACCGGCAGGTCTTTCCCCTTCGCCTGGGCGCTCTTCCACATGGTGTACAGATGCCTGGGCACCAATCGTATGGCGAAGGACCTTTCGTCCCGCAGGCACATGCGGTGGAAGGACACGTTTCGCTTGCCCTCGTGCTCGGCCACCGCCACCGCGGATGTGATGTACCTTCCCTGGTCCCCGGGGAAGTACTTGGGAATGGGAAGCTTGGTGAGGTCAAACTCGGTGCGGACATCGTCCATGAACGGGGCATCGCCCACCAGCTTCGGCGCGGAGGGCGAGGCCATGGCCTCCAGCATCTTGGGTATCAGCTCCTCCTTGCGAATTCCCATAGCTCCGGCGATCCTCTCCCGGGTGGACCACAAGTTGCCTGCCGCACGCATCCCGTTTAGATCGGAGAACACCACCGGACGGGTCTGGTCTTTCATCAGGAGCTTGGAGACCTCCAGCTCGAGCGGGACCGCCTCGTCCACCTTGATCGCGTCCTTCATCCCCTCTACGAGATTGCGCATGGCCATGGCCGGTAATCGTGTGTGCGGTTATATTAATGGATTGGCACCAGCTTCCCAGCAGGCATGACGGACGCGGCCGGTTAGGGATGGAATCTGAGGTGGCCCTTCGGGCGAGATCTATCCCCGCCTTTGTTCTAGCCCAATTCCTGAGGACTGGACATACTGGATTATTACCGACCTGCACGATCCCCCTCCGGAGCTGGGACCTGAATGGAAATAGGGCGGATCAGGATCGATGGACCGGACATCGAGGTGCCGGGCATGGTGATCACACCTCGCCATCCTGTAGGATCGGCGGTCATCGCCCATGGCTACGGGGGCTGCAAGGAGGAGCAGTTGGGCCTCGCCATGCGGGTAGCCGAGAGCGGCCTGACGGCTTGCGCCATCGACCTACGGGGCCACGGGGAGCATCCCCTTCCCCTTGACCTCGGTGCTCTTGACGACGTCGAGGCTGCCATCGGCCACTTCCGGAGCCGGGGCCGTGTGGTGGCCATCGGCCATTCACTGGGGGGACGGCTGGCGCTCATCAGCAGTGCGGACTTCGCCATCGGGCTGTCCCCTCCCCTGGACCCCGGCTACTGCCCGCGGACCCAGGACCTGCTGCGAAAGCTTCGCAGCTACCGGGTGAAGCCTGACGATCCAAGCGCGGTCTTCGATCTCCTCCGCCGCCTCCCCGCCGTCCAGGATGTGGAAAGAAAGAGGACTTTGATCATCTACGGATCCAGGGACGTGCCCGAGATCGTGGAAGCGGGGGACGCGCTGCGGGCCCGCGGTCGCAACGCCGTTCGGCTAGAGCAGGCCATCCATGGCGACACTTACCTCTTGGAGAGCGCCTTTGCCGCGGTCTCGGACCAGCTCACTCGATGGTTCGGTCCCGGCGGGCGGTGAGCGCACGGAAGGAGCCGCCCTTACCCATAGTAGAAAGATAGAAGAGAGGGTTATCTGATGGACGCCCGATGTCCGCCGAGCTGAAAGAGGCGATCAGGAAGTACGCGCTGCAGAACGCCGCCCTCTTCGGAGGGAGGGCCAACCCGAAGGCCGTCATGGGCAAGGTGCTGGCAGAACGGCCGGACCTGCGGTCCAAGGCCAAGGAGGTCGCGGCGGCGGCCGAGGAGGTCTGCCGCGAGGTGGAAGCCATGCCGCTCGAGGACATCCAGAGGGCCGCCGAGACCATCGACCCCAATCTATTAAAGAAGACCAAGACCGAGCGCAAGCACGTGCTCCCCGACCTTCCCGAAGCGGTGGAGGGCAAGGTCGTGATGCGCATGGCTCCCGGACCCTCGGGGCCGCTGCATATAGGCCACACCCGAGTCTCGTTGCTGAACGACGAGTATGTGAAGAGATACAAGGGCAAGTACATCAACCGGCTGGAGGACACCAATCCGGAGAAGATCGATCCCGAAGCCTACAAGATGATCCCTGAGGATCTCGCCTGGCTGGGGGTACACGTCGACGAGACGGTCATCCAATCTGACCGGTTCGAGATCTACTACGGCATCGCCCGACAGCTCATAGACATGGGCAAGGCGTACGTGTGCACCTGCCCTCCCGAACCATGGAGACAGATGAAGGAGCAGTGCACAGCGTGTCCCCACCATTCGCAGACTCCAGAGGAGGCCAACGAGCTGTTCGACAAGATGCTCTCCCACGCCTTCGGCGAGGAGGAGGCGGTGTTAGTGGTCAAGACCGATCTACACCATCCCAACCCGGCGGTCCGTGACTTCGTCGGCCTGAGGATAGTGGACTCGGTACCCCATCCTCGGACCGGGGACCGGTACACCGTGTACCCGATGATGAACCTCTCGGTGGCGGTGGACGATCACCTGCTCGGCCTCACCCATGTCATCCGGGGCAAGGACCATCTCAACAACACTCTTCGCCAAGAGTATATATTCAATTATTTCGGATGGAAACGACCTTGGTACCATCACTACGGCCTGGTGCACATTCCGGAAGCGATCCTCAAGACCTCTACCATCCACAAGGGCATCCAGAGCGGGGAGTACTCAGGTTGGGACGACATACGCCTGGGCACGGTCAGGGCGATGGCTCGGCGGGGTATCCAGGCCGAGGCCATACGCAACTTCTGGTTGGACGTCGGGATGAAGGACGTGGACATCGAATTCTCCTGGGAGAACCTGTACGCGTTCAACAAGCAGATCATCGACCCGGCGGCCGACCGCTACTTCTTTGTGTGGGACCCGCAGCCGCTGGAGATCGTGGGCGTGGACCGCCTGGAGTCTCGCTCCCCGCTCCACCCTGATCATCCCGAGAGGGGGACCAGGAACCATGTCCTCACCGCGCCCATCACGGTGCTGATGACACGGGAGGACCTGGAAGGCTTCCGGGAGAGGGGCACGGTACGGCTCAAGGACCTGTGCAACCTGCGGTGGGAAGATGGCAAGGGTGTGTATACCGGCAACGACCACAATGTGCTCAGGGAGGGGGTCAAGATATCCCACTGGGTGCCCGCGGACGGGGCCGAGTGTGAGGTCCTCATGCCCGATGGTTCGGCCCGCAGGGGGGTCGCAGAGCGCCTACCGACCAACGAGGCGGATAAGGTCGTGCAGTTCGAGCGGTTCGGCTTCGCCCGGATCGATTCGATCTCCCCGCACATCTTAGCCTACTTTACACAGTGAAGAACGTGTAAGGTCGTACCATCCGGGGTATCGGCCCCATGGTAACGGCCGGCGGGCAGGCCGATGTCCGTTCTATCGCTTGGCGACGCGACGAGGTTCAGATCAGGCCGGTGGAGGCGAGGGTAGACCACAGCAGGTTCAATCCGACATAGGCGAGGAAGATGCCGCAGATGAGCTGGATCGCCTGGAAGGTGCGGGCGTTGACGAAACGCCGCCCCACGCTCACGACATAGGCGAAGAACGGGCACCATAGGAACCCGGCGATGGTGAAGCCCGCTAAGAACACTACATAATGCTCGACGGCAGGGTTGGGGACGATGGCGGCGATGGTAGTAGCCCCGATGCCCAGCCAGAATGCCAGTTGGAAGGGGTTGCTGGTCGAGAGCATCACTCCGGTCATGAAGTCGCTTCGGTCCCCCTCGGACGTAGTCCCGGGCATACCGCCTCTCCTGGCCCCCATGAGTGACTGCACCGCCAGGTACAGCATGAATAGGCACCCGATGAGGCCAAGCCCCAGCCGTACCGGGACGCTCTGGAAGAGCACTGCCAGGCCGACCAAAGCGATCACTGCCCATATCAGGTCCCCGATTAGGGAGCCCAGCTGCACCCACAAGGCCGGACGATAGCCTCCGGTGATCCCTCGGCGCAGGGCCTCCGCGGTGACCGCACCGGGGATGGCGCAGAACACGATCTCGAGCGCGAAGGCGGTTGCGAACAGTACCTCCAGTTCCACGCCGCCCTAGAAAGCCGGCGATGATATAATGATTGGCCAGTTCTACCGGCGGAGGGCGAGCAGCAGCTTCTCTTCCTCCTCGACGAACCTCCTGTCGAGGTCTTCTTTCTGGGCGTCGTCGAACGATTGCTGCACCAGCTCCAGCACATTGCCCTCCTCGATCTGGACGTGCAGGGAGACAAGGTTGTTGGCCACGACCAACCGGGGGATCCATACCTCCTCGGTTATCTCCACGTCGGCGAGGTCCCTCATCACCTGCCTGATAAGCCGGTGCTCCTCCATGGCTTGCAGGGCGAGAGGGCGGATGGTCAGGTCCGCCGACAGCTCCCGATAGATGGTGTTCTCCTCCCCCCGCTCGTGCGCTTCCAGCCGGGATATTAGCTCGATGTACGATTTGGAATAGGCCTCGGAATCTTCGATCGGCCCCCGGAGGAGATCGTTCATCATGCTCTGTATCACTCGGTGCTCCTCTTTCAAACGGTCCACTATATTCATCCGCATCTCCCGGACGTTCTGAGAACCGCACTGTATAAGTGACTTGCGGAGCGCTCAGAGCGAGAAAAGGAAGTTGGCCGCTCCCCCCAGCAGGAAGGCGAGGACGATGGAAGCGATGGACACGGAGACCGCTTCCTTCACCCCGAACTCCTTGGTGAGCGCGGCGAATACACCAATGCATGGCATGTAGGTCGCCATCACCAGGGCGAACACGAAGAGCTGCTCGGACGTGAGCACGGCACCTAGGTCTGCCCCGGCGCTCAGGGAGAAGATGACAAAGAGGATCTGCAGGGCCATCTCCTTCCTCAGTACTCCGAAGATCAAGGCCACGATGGTCACCGCCGGTAGGCCGAGAAGACCTACGGTCAGGAAGCTCAAGGGGTCCACCAGCGCGTTGAGGACGTTGTAGCGCATGAGGGCTTCTAATATGAGGCTGCCGACGAGGAGCAGCGGGAAGGCGATGATGAAGAAATCCTTCACCCTCAGCCAGGTCTTCGACAGTACGTTCCTGGCTGAGGGCATGGACAGCTCGGGGATCTCGATGACCAGGCTCGCCGGTTCTTCCCTTAGCAGGATGTGAAGCACCCGGCCCAGGATGAGGGCGAGGCTCAGCAGCACCAGGTAGATCAGGGCAGCCCATAGGATGCCGGAGTGCTGACCTACTGTGCCGATGATGATCACGGTCTGGGCGGAGCAGGGCACGGCCATGACGATGATGGTCGCCAGGATTAGCCTCTCCCTCTTGGACTCCAGCGTGCGGGTGGCCAGGATGGCGGGGACGTTGCAGCCGGTTCCGACCACCATAGGTATTATGGCCCGACCGTGCAGGCCCAGACGGACCATGAGGCCGTCCAGCAGCATCACTGCCCGGGGGAGATAGCCGGAGTCCTCCAGCAGCCCGAGGATGAGGTAGAATACCAAGATATACGGAATGACGATGGCCAGGATGGCCTCGATGGAGAGGTTGATGCCCGAAGCGATGGCCGCCCCCAGCGTCCCGCCGATGAACGCGGCAAGCTGATCGAAGAAGTTACCGGTGATCGTGGTGTACACGTCGATGATGAGCGTTTCCAGGAAGCCGCCGATGACGACGACCGAGAGGAAGATGCCAACGAGTATGCCGATGAGGATGGGGATACCGGTGCGCGGGCGCAGGGTGAGGTCGGAGATGCGATCCTTGACGGTCAGGTCCCTCATGGGGAGCCAACTGATGACCTCTGAGGCTATCTTCCCAGCTTCACCATAGCGGTCCCTGGCGATGTGAACCTCGACATCCTCATAGTGCTGCTCGCGGAACTCCTTGCGGTATTCGTCAGCCAGCGTCTTTATGCTAGGACTGAATTGCTTGGTGAAGTAGGGATTATTCTCCAGGAGCTTGATCGACGCGCCCCGGATGGGAAAGCCGGACTCCGTCTCCACCACCCCTGCGGCCATCTCCTCTAGGAACGCCTCGATGTGACTGTCGTAGCGCGTTACGTAATAGGCACGGTGAACGGTGCCCGAAACGGCAAGGTCCATGAGGCGGTCGACCCCCTCCCCGGTGAGGGCCACCGTGGGCACCACCGGGACCTGGAGGATCTTCTCTAACCCCTTGACATCCAGGGTCATCCGCTTCCGCGCCTGGTCCATGAAGTTGAGGGCGATGATGACCCGGTACCCGAGCTCGATTAGCTGGAGGACAAGGACCATGCCTTGCTCCAGCCGGGTGGCGTCGAGGACCGCTATAACGTAATCAGGGTCCTTCTCCGCCAGGAGGGTGGTAGCGACCCGCTCGTCCTCGGTGACACCTGCGAGGGAATAGGTTCCCGGCAGATCGAACACCTCGATCCTTTGCCCCTTGTGGGTGACCGAGGCGGACTCGAACTGCACCGTGGTGCCCGGATAGTTGGCCGAGATGACCCCTATGCCAGTGATCCGACTGAAGAGAGCTGACTTGCCGACGTTGAGGTTGCCGGCCAGGACGATCTTCATCAATCGCACTTCCTAACCATGACCTTGGAGGCATAGTCACGGGACAGGGCGACCTTCATCTCCTGCATCTGGACCAGTATCGGCCCCCCCAGAGGGATCCGCTCCTCGACCGATATCGTGCGCCCTGGTACGAACCCCATGGAAATTAGCCTCTTGATCTTGGCCGAGTCCTCGCTCGCCAGGTGGGTGATCTTGCCCCGGTCCCCGTCCGACAGGTCGGTTAGGGGCATGGAGAGGTCGGGATCATGAAGAATGATCGAATCGCTCGGAGGGATGGGATCGCCGTCCGGGCAGCAGGTCGGATAGTTTAGGATCTGATTGATGACCTCGACGGTGCCATCGGAGACGTTGTGCTCCAGTTTCATCGCCTCTTGGTGGCTCTGTTCCTTCTGCATGCCCACGATATCCACCAGGAAGCGCTCCAGCAGCCGATGGCGGCGCTTGATGCGCTCCGCTACCTTCCGTCCCTTGGAGGTCAGGGTGACGCCTTTGTACTTCTCGTAGTTGAGGTATCCCTCGGCGGCCAGCTTCTGGGTCATCTCAGTGACGCTGGCCGGGGTGAGATCCAGCTTAGCCGCTATGGCCGTGGTCTTCACCGATCCTACCTCTCTCGTTAGGTCGTAAATACAGGCGAGATAGTCCTCGGCGTTCTCACTAACCATGTTTAGGGGCAACTAACATATGATATTAAAAAGTGTGGCCCACCTAAACGTGGTGCCTAAATATCTCGGAAGGGCACGATGTCACAGCATCCGCACTCGTGACACATAGTGTGCAGGGTGTATGAGGTCAGACCGTGCCGCTCAAGGACCGCCCGGTGCTGGCGGGCGAGACGAAGCATGCGCTCCGGGGTGATCGGTTCCAGCTCTCCCAGCGCCTCGGTCATCGGCCCCCGATTGATGTCGTTTAACCGCAGGGGACGAAGCGTGGCGACGCATCCCATCGTGGCCAGGAGCTCGACCCCCTCGAGGACGTTCTCGTCCGACTCCCCCATCCCCACGATGATGTTGGATGTCACCTTCCCCCGGCCGAACACCTCCGCCGCGTGGGCGATGGCCCCGAGGATGCGGTCCAGGTCCTGCTCCCCACATACCTTCTCGAAGATCTCCCGATCGAAGGTTTCGATGTTCAGTTTGATCTCGTCGGCGCCGGCCTCCTTCAGCTGGTCAACCTGCTCCAGGCGGTCGATATACGGCTCGACCCCGATAGGTATGTCCGGCAGTTCCTTTCGCACATGGGAGATAACGTACGCCAGCTTGTCCACCGTGCTCTGAGCGTCCTTGATCACCGCGGAGGTGACCGCCACCGCCTTCAGGTCCGACCTCTCCGCCGACCTCAGGATCATCGACACGACCCTATCTGGATCGAGGCCTTTGGTGATCTTTCGGTCCAGGGCGGGGGAGGTGCAGAAGCGGCAGTGATAGATGCATTCGGTGTCGAGATTATAGAACGCCTGCTCGGGAGCATGGGCCACAGTGGGCCTGATCTCCACCTCCTCCACGAACACCTCTTCCCCGTGCATCAGCGTGTAACGGGGACCGTCACCTACTAGGGAGTACTCCGCATCTCCGGTGGTGATCGCCTTCTTCAGCCTGGTGCCGGCAAATGTCAGGACGATGGCGGTCGATCCAGCCCCCGGCCCGGCCGTAGAACGGGACACCGGAAAGGGCGGCCGGAAGCTATTGGCCACCCTCACCGGCCCGCTGGCCAGCAGCATCGCCTTCTTGCGCGCTATCAGTTCCCGGTCCGCTTCCACCTCACACCCTCCGCGGTGTCCTGCAGCTCCACTCCCTTTTCCTTCAGGCGGTCGCGTATCCTGTCCGCCAGGTCGTATTGCTTCCGCTTGCGCAGCTCGTTGCGCACCTCGATGAGGATGTCGATGACCTCGCCGGAACGGTCTTCGGTCGCCGCCTCTACAGTCGGCAGGATGGCGAATACCTTGTCCATCTCCTCGAGAGCGCCGAGCACCTCGTGCGCCCCTTGGGCGCTCAGCTCCCCGCTCCCCAGCAGGCGGTTCGTCTCTCGGACCAGCTCGAACACCTCAGACATCGCCGCCCGAGTGTTGAAGTCCTGGTCCATCGCCTCCACGAACCGCTGACGGAACCGTGCGGCGAGGTCTGTGGCGTCGTTGTTACCCTTTGCGCTGCCCGCGGCTGCCTTGAGCTCATGGTAGGTATTATGCAGCCGGCGCAGGCTCGCCGCAGCCTCCTCCAGGGCCGCCTCCGAGTACACCTGCGGGCCACGGTAGTGGGCGGACAGCACATAGAAGCGGATCTCCTCCTTGGTGTGCTTGGCCAGAACGTCTTTGACGGCGAAGAAGTTCTTCAGCGATTTGGACATCTTGGCATCCTGTACCTGGAGCATACCGTTGTGGATCCAGTACCTTGCCAGCGGCTTGCAGTTGGCGGCTTCGGACTGTAGGATCTCGTTCTCGTGATGGGGGAAGATGAGATCATTCCCTCCGCCGTGAATGTCAATCGTCTCGCCGAGGTACTCGGTGCACATGGCTGAGCACTCGATGTGCCAGCCCGGCCGCCCCTTGCCCCACGGGGAATCCCAGGCGATCTCTCCGGGCTTGGCTGCCTTCCACAGCGCAAAGTCGTAGGGGTTCCTTTTCAGCTCGTTGACTTCGACCCGGGCCCCGGCCTGCATGTCCTCGAGCTTCTGCCCCGTGAGCCGCCCATAGTCTTCGACCTTGTCCACGGCGAAGTAGACGCTGCCATCCTCGCTCTTGTACGCGAAGCCGTGATCGATGATCCTCTGAGTCATGTTGATGATCTGGTCAATGTTCTCCGAGGCCTTGGGATACCCGTCCGCTCTTCTTACTCCCAGGGCGTCGACGTCCCGGAAGTACCGCTCGATGTACATCTTCGAGAGCGCCAACGGCTCCATTCCCATCTCCGCCGCGCGGTTGATGATCTTGTCATCCACGTCGGTAAAGTTGGTCAGGTGGGTGACCTCATAGCCGCGGGAGCGGAGGTAGCGGGCGATCATGTCGAAGACGATGATCGAACGTGCATGCCCCATGTGGATGTCATCGTACACGGTGACGCCGCAGACGTACATCTTGACATTACGGTCATCGATCGGTACGAACTCCTCCTCGCGCTTGGTCAGGGTATTGAATATTCTAAGAGCCAAAGTATCCCGCCCCACTAATGGTTCGGTGCTTTTTTTAACTTATGCGAGTGTGGAGTCTTCTGTGAAAGCGGGGAATGGGGGGCGCGGCAGGGAGAGTACCTTCGCTCGACCCCTCCCATGAGGCCTCCATGCTCACGCTCTCGAGAGAGCGATGAGGAGCACAGCCTCCAAGTTACCCTCTGCCCCAATGTAGGATAAGAGCACAATGTGCCGTTAACCAAGGAGGTTGGTTTCAATCCTTCTTGACCTTTTCTTCCAGTTCCTCCACCCGGCGCTCCAGACGGTCGATGGAGGTGCAGATGTCATTTAGAACGGTGATCATGGGGTCTGGAAGATTCTCCATCCGGGGCTGCGCGGGCTTCTCGCCGTTCTTCCGGACCACCTTTCCGGGGATCCCGACCACGGTACTGTTGGGGGGCACATCCTTGACCACCACCGATCCCGCCCCGATCTTGGAGTTCTCCCCCACGGTGATATCTCCCAGAACAGTGGCATGAGCGCCTATGATGACGTTATCCTGTATAGTGGGGTGCCGCTTCTCCTTGGAGGTCGAGACCCCTCCCAGGGTCACCCCCTGGAATATAGACACATTGTCACCGATGATCGAGGTCTCGCCGATGACCACTCCCGTAGCGTGATCGATGAAGAACCCCTTGCCCACGGTGGCCCCGGGATGTACGTCAGCGCCAGTGAGCACCCGTCCCCAGTAGTTAAGGAGACGGGCGAGCTTGTACTCGCCCTTCAGGTACAGCTTGTGCGAGACGCGGTGAATGAGGATGGCGTGAAGACCGGGGCTGAACATCAGCGCCTCTGAGAAAGACTTGGGCGCCGGGTCGCGCTCCAGAACCGTCCTAACGTCATCTTTCCAGGACATGCTGAACCCTTGTCAATCGCCAAGATGAAATATATCTTTCGGTACCAGAGTTTACTGGCAAGGATTACATGGCCAGCTTTCCCGCTTGTTGATCGTCCCCCTTTTTATCGAGACTACGGCCACCCTCGCGTCACATACCATAGCGAGGACGCCAGGAAGCGATCAGAACTCAGCTCAAGGCATCCGGAACGGCAGCTATGTTTATCGCATAATGATCAACATTAGCTTCTTTTGGGATCGACGGGGACTGTATGATGGACCATTCGGTCGTCACCACCTCGAGTTACTAGATCCCTTCAGAATGAGAGCCGATGGAAACACCACAAATATCACCAAACGGGATCCCTGTCTTCGCGCTCTAAGTCGTCACTTGTGCCTTGGAGCCGTTTACTAGTATGGTATGCTCAGTCTGGGAGACCATTCCACCCTTCACTTCCGTTAGGATCGGATATGCATAGATGGCTCCATGCCTAACAAGGGTCCTCAAGTGAGCGGATGCTTTGGGATCGAAGGCCGTGCACCACCTCTCGCAGAAAGCCAGACTTCCGAATTCATCTTTGATCATGCTGAAGAGGCGGCTTGCACCAGAGTCTTTGATCTCACGGTCCCTTAAAAATATGTAAATGTTTCCAGGTTTGGTATTATCGACCTCCCCTGCACCATTGGTGGCGAATGGCTCGATTGCCAGTAGCATATCTTTGCGTACCTTCGCAGTGTTACCATCATCATAATTGGAGATAGACAGGCCCGAGTGAAGATTGTGCTGTTTGATCTCATGACCCGCAAGGTTGCGTATCGGCACAAATCCATTGCTTCGTATGCCCCTCTCGATCGTGCCCCCGAGTGCACTAATGGGTACTCCTTCGCCGATCATCTCGATCACCATCGACAGCGCTTTAGATGGTGCTTCGATCAAGCTGCTCCAGTTCCTCGTGCCTACCTCGACCGTTACTGCGGTGTCGCCCATGTAGCCATTCACATGCGCCCCTACATCCAGCTTCACAACATCTCCTCGACGGAAGGTAGATGTATCATTCGAGGCCGGAGTATAGTGAGCAGCGATCTGATTGATGCTTATATTCACAGGAAACGCGGGTTTCGCTCCCTTCTTGCGGATGTATGCCTCCGTCTCCTCTGCAACACTGAGGAGGCTTACGCCCTCGGCGATCATGTCTGCTCCAAGCTGACGTGCCTCCCGCGTCACGGCCCCTGCTTTCAAAATATTTTCCAAAGCGTCCTGATCCATCTACAGTCCCTCATATATTGTCATCAAAGCAATATTTGACAGCATCCGGTTCCAACAATCTTGAAAATGGTCATCAAACCATGGTAAATATGAATGGAGATGCAAGTTATATTGCCACGGAGAATTCTACTAACGATTCCTTGCCGTCGACGAAGTTATTCCCTCATCGCCCTTCCGGTTTGCGATAATGCCGCACCAGACGAGCAGCGAAAGGGCAGGCCATACTCCTCGAGACATCCGACACACATAATTGCGCCGTGCCGCCCGCATCCAAGTATGCCGATCAGGCCCGCTCCGACCATACTCGGTGAAAGCCGCCCCGTCGAGGATGACATTGCCTTCTACAAGCTAATCGCCGGCGGCTGATAGGACATCAAACCTTTGACCCCGGTCTCGAGCTAAATTTGCTTGATGATCGCTTAACACCGAGACCATCGGATCTCTCGAAATGAAGAATGTTGTTCTCGAATATGCGGTGGATCGAACGAAGCATCGATGCAGTCCTTGCCAACCATTAAACGTTCTCAGAAATATCATCCAGTGAGTGGGGATAATGAGTGTCACCAAGGACTATATTGACAAAGCACAGCTGAAGAGATATCAGGCAATAATGCTGGATGCTAAGGAGCAGAACATCAACGAAGCGGACACCGTCCTGCGACTGGTCAAGATGTTCGAGGATGTCTTCGGCTACGATGCGTTCAAGGAGATCAGCAGGGAGGCGCAACTCCGCGACAAGTATGTGGATTTAATGATCAAGATCGACGGCGTGCCAAGGCTGTTGATCGAGGTCAAGGCGCCGACCGTGGCACTCCGCGACCGGCAGATCGAACAGGCCCAGAGCTATGCTTCCAGGAACAACTATAATTGGGTGCTGCTGACCAATGGAGTAGAATGGAACCTTTATCACTTGACGTTCAGTGAGGGCATCGAGTACGAGCGGGCGTTCCATCTCGATCTGTCCACCGATGACATCAATAAATGCGAGGCGACGTTGGTGGTCCTGCACCGCAAGTCACTCAGCAAGGGCGGCCTCGATGACTTTTGGGCCTGTCAGGTCGCGCTGAGTCCAGCTTCGATCTCCAAGGCGTTGTTCCACGAGGACGTGCTCAACGCCATCCGGAGGAATGTGAAGCGGGAGACAGGGCGATCTATGGATATCGAGGACCTGGCAGATTCGATCAAGCGTATGTTCTCTCAAGAGACGCGTGAGCTCATCGGGCCGGTGAAGATACGGTCGACTCCGAAGGCCATCAAAAAGCCTGCAGCGGCGCTGGGATCTCCACCCTGCTCGCAGGGAGTCCCCGCTGACACGCCTGAGATAGCACTTGATCCTGAGGAGGCGACAGACCCACCAGCCCCGAGTGGCTAAACAATTTTAATCCAGATCATGACATATTGATTCCATGGTTCGGGACCAAGCCACCTGAAGCCTCAAGGAATTGATTACAAGCTTCGCAAAATACGGAAGACAATAAGTGTCCACCCGCTGAGGGTCAATTACAGCTCTGTCCGGACCATGAGATTAGTCCGCGACCCTCAGCATGGTGGGCGCCCTAACTACTCCCTCATGACCGATAAATGTTGGGGTGTCCCTTTTCCGATCGCTAACTGAAACCTAGATGGAGCCGGAGAGCGGGATTGGAGGTCAAATGTAACTTGAGAGAGGATTCAAATTCACGGTATGGCCATTGATGAGTCTCGAAGCATCATAGCCATCACACGATTTTTGCATTCATCTTGTTCGCCAGGTCGATCAAAAGCTGGTTTGGCAGAGGATCGTATGATGTCATGTCGTGGTACATGATGGTGCAGGCTACATTCTTGTTCAAGGTGAAGATCGCTTTTGCTTCATGTCCCAAAGTGATATGAGGTCCATCGATTACGGCTCCCCTATCACCTATGCTGACATTGGCAAGCAGAACAGGGTATGAGGGCCGGAATTCTGGCGCAATGTTGGAATCGTCCTGGGGATGAATTTCTGTCCTGTTGTCGTAGTAGGCGGCCGCATCATCTGCCGTGCTGAATACCATCACAGTGACTTCGATCCTATAATGTATGGAGCCAGTGTAGTTATTTTGTGAGAAGATAATGCCAGCAGCGCTCGTAATATGCAGGCTGGTGGGGTATCCGCCTATTTGACTGATGTCGGTATTTACTTCAGATGCGTCCCAGGAAGCCCCCATGTCTCTCCCATCGAGGATGAAGTCAGAAGCAACACCGCTGACCAATTCGTTCCCATCCTCGCTGTCCGTCGTCTTCGAGTCATTCCCGTCATCGGAGGCCATCTGATCGTCATCATTCTCCTGGACTGGCATCCTTGATGCAGAGGTGAGGACAAGGGCCGATGCCAGTATTGCGATTAGGAGGGTAGTCGATACAACAATGAAAAGCTTACCTTTTACCCATGCCCCTCTCTTTCTGCGCCCAGCTCCGTCTTCCATCCAGAATTCTCCTATGATGCCATACCATATTTTTTCATATATAATAGCCTATATCTAAATTTGACATGCAGCTCGGTTCAAGTCGACAGTAGGCCATAGTTCGACTGATGGACCCGCGCCCATCATCCGGCGCCCTAGTCGAGCAGAGGCGCAAAACCCTGAGTCCGGCAGAGCTATCCGTTGGTGTTCGGGGAGATGAGCCGGTCTGTTATGTCGGTATTGTGAAGAAGAACGTCGCCCCCTTGCCCGGTTCGCTCTCGAACCATATTCTGCCGCCGTGTCGTTCGACGATCTTCTTGCTGATCGCCAGGCCGATGCCCGTCCCAGGATACTCCTCTCTGGTGTGCAGCCGGGAGAACATCTTGAACAGCTTGTCCTGGTACTTGGGATCGATGCCTATGCCGTTGTCCTTCACAGAGAAGACGTACTCGTTCTCGTAGGCGATGGCTGAAACGATGATCCTCGGGGGCCTGCCATCGTGGAACTTGATAGCATTCGAGATCAGGTTAGTCAGTAACTGCTTCATTTGTATTTCATCAGCCCTGATGGTCGGCAACTGTTCGATGGCCAATTCTACCCCGCTCTCGTTGATGGCCACGTGCAAGTCCTGCGCTACTGATCTGGCCAATTCATCCATATCGATATTTCTGAGTTCATATGTTCGCGTATCGACACGCGAGTACTCCAATAGGTCGTCGATGAGACCTTTCATCCTACGTGAGCCATCAACTGCCATGTCCATATATTCCTCGGCCTGCGGCGGAAGATCGTGACCGTACTTCTTCTTTAACAGACCTAGGTAAGAGGTTACCATCCTGAGGGGCTCTTGAAGATCATGAGAGGCGATGTAAGCGAACTGTTGTAACTCGTCGTTAGAGCGTTTCAGATTCTCTCCGAGCTTCTTTAGCCTGGTGATGTCGGTGAAGACACCCAAGGCTCCAATGAGGCCGCCTTCCTTATTTTTTATGGATCTGGCCGAGGCCAGCACGATAACCCGTGCCCCATTGGCTCTCACGATCTCCAGCTCTTCGTCATTGATAACATCCCCGCGAAGGGCCCTCGACACCGGCATCTCCTCTGCATTGAGCCTTATGCTCGAACCAGGATAGTACACGCGGAAAAGGGCGAGGTCAGAGAAGTCACTCGAACGAGCATTGCTTCCAAGATACTCATACATCAGCTGGTTCCTCAGGACAATGTTTCCGTGGGCGTCCGCCACGGATACACCGACCTGCAGAGTGTCGAGGATCGTTTGAAGGCGGGAGCGCTCCTCCATCAACGATTCTTCCATCCTCTTGCGGCCAGTGATGTCTATGACTGACGTGATGCCCCCTCTGACATTTCCATATTCATCGAAGAGCGGCTTGGCATTGCAGATCGTGATGATCTTCCTGCCACTAGGAAGGATAGTCGTGATCTCTGAACCGCGGACCTCGGCGATCATGGACATCGCTATTTGCATTGGGAGGCCTTCTGGCTTGATCTCAACCCCATCAGTATCGTAATTTCGAGGCGCAGCTTGACTAGTCGATGGCATTACGCCCGAACCTCGATCGTCATCATGTCTCCCATACAATCCGCTTGCTGCCTGGTTGCCGGTTATGACCTTACCGTCCGGATCATGTGCTACCCAGATGCCCACAGGTGCGACGTCCAGAAGCGTCTCGATCTCCTCGGTCCTCCTGCGCGCCATCTCTAGGGCATTCTTTAACGCTTGTTCTGCCAGCTTGTGCTCGGTGATGTCCCGTATCGAGACCATGTTGCTCAATGTACCATCAGCGTCGACGAACATCGTGGATGTTGCCTCGCAGGGGAATGTCTCACCATCTTTTCGACGGCAGGTGAGCTCGGCGGTGACCTTGCCTCTTTCTGTCCGTTCACGAATGGCCCTCTCGAGCTTGCTGTCCTTTAACACCAAGCTATCCCTGCCAACCGCCTTGATCTCCTCCTCGCTCATTTGGAACATACTTTGTGCTGCAGGGTTGGCTGCAAGCACCCGGCCATCTGGTTTGGCAAGGAATAGGGCGTTACCGCTGTTCTCGAAGAATAAGCGATAGCAGATCTCATTCCTCTCCTCTTCATCTGTCAGCTCATGGGTCGTCCCGTTGTCTCCCCTTATCTCCGAGCTCATGCCGATGGCCACCTGGTGTCAATTGCAGGAAAAATGATTGGCCGTCCCCACTGACCTCATTAAGTATGTCAAGCCCGGCTATAATAATTCATAGGTCCCCCGTTATTGTCAACCTCTGGCCATTGATCATCGACGGACTGTGAATGATCTACGCATTTATCCATACGGTCATTCCTCGCCCTTGGGGGGCGAGACGGACGAGTCGCCTGGTGCCAGTCTAGCTGCACCTCGTATCAGGTTTTATCAGACCTAAACCAAATAGCCAGGTCTCGTCCCCGTATTATGTTGGCGCTTCACCGTTCGCAGTTAATCGCCCACGTCGCCCCATCGGTGGTGAGGGCAATCGTTCCCTGGAGGTCGGTGCGATAGATCTCCGCTCCGGCCTTGCCCAGGCGGTCCAGGGTCTGATTGGTAGGGTGACCGTAGGTATTCCCTGTCCCGACCTCGATTATCGCGACCGCCGGCGTGGTCTGCGCCAAGAACGCGGCGCTGGTGGAGGACGCGCTTCCATGGTGCCCCACCTTCAACACCTCGACGTCCATGGTCGTCCCGAAATCGACATCCATCTTGCTCTCGACCGAAGAGGAGGCATCGCCCTCGAACAGGATGTCGACCGACCCATCGGTCATCTTGAGGACCACTGATGCATCGTTGGAGCTGTCGGCATGGGCGTTGATGGACATCACCTCGAAGGTAACGCTGGCATTGAGGTCCAGGCGATCCCCGGGGTTCAGCTGAGCATCGTCGTAAGAAGGGCAGCCCTCGGCGACCACCGCAGCCTGGAGCGAGGTGAAGGTCTTGGTGCTAGATGCGTATCCAGATTGGTAGACGGCGAGCACGGTGCATGCGTCAAGGACATCCTTCGCTCCCCCTATGTGATCGGCATCGGGATGGGTCAGCACGAATGCGTCGAGAATGGTGGCGTTATGCGACCTCAGGAATGCGACCAGCGTGGGGCCGGCGGAGGACGGACCAGCATCGATGAGCACGTTCCTGCCCTCCGCTGTCTTGATAAGTTCGGCATCCCCCTGGCCGACGTCGATGAAGTAGACCGTGGCATTGGTCGTGCTTCCGGCGTCCGAGGGCGAGGCTGATGCTGAGTTGTCGGACGGTACGCTTCCGCTATCTCCCGAGTGACTTGTGCTCCCCATCTTGCTGGAGCCTCCGGGTGGAATCCTCGATGAAGATACCAGCACGGCGATGACTACGATGATGACCAGGACGATGATCACGGCGGCGACCATTCTCCTATCCTTGTTCCTTCTTGACGACCCCATCCTCTCCCTCTGCCAGTCCATGAAAAGCGAAGGAGATTGTTAAGGCCATCTCAGTCATTCTATATTGTCAGACGGGTCGTCCGCCCGTGCGGATCGCCGATCTTCAGTCGCTTCCGATCGCCCCCTAGTAACATTACCGAATAACGCGAATCAGGGAGAAAAACGTAAAAAGGGGACTGATATCGGGGCAGATAATGATAGTCAAATTCCTTCTTCCTCAGAGCGACCGGGGAGCACAAGACATGGTCGCACAGTTCAACCAGGAAGGTGCCGTACCGGTGGCGACCGACCGCATGCACCTTGGCTCCGTGCGGCAGGTCAGCAGGGAAAACGGCAAGATCATGATCGTCGCTGAGGTTACCGAACCGGGCATAGTCAAGTGGATCAAGGATAACGTCGGCGAGGGAGAGCCGATCGAGATCGGTACTCAATAGGTGACCGGATCAGGTCACAAAAAAAGGGTCCGATGAATGCTACTTCATCGCGGCCACCTTGAGCATCAGTTCCGTGGTCAGGTATCTTTCTCCAGTGTCGGGCAGTATCGCCACGACCTTCCTGCCCGGCCCCAGTTCCCTGGCTACCTTAAGCGCGGCGCTCATGGCCGCGCCGGACGACAGGCCGCAGAAGATACCTTCCTTGATGGCCAGCTCCCTAGAACAGATCGCGGCATCCATATCGGCAACCCCCATGACGCGATCGACGAGATCGGCATCATAGACTCGGGGTATGAAGCCCGCGCCGATCCCTTGTATTCCATGCGGCCCCGGACTTCCCCCGGAGAGCACGGGGGAGGCGGAGGGCTCCACTCCGATGACCTTGATGCCGGGGGTTGTCTCCTTGAGCAACTTACCAACCCCGGCTATTGTGCCCCCAGTACCGACCGTCGCCACCAGGGCATTGAGATCGGGAAGGTCGGCGAGGATCTCACGCGCCGTGGTTGAGTAGTGGGCGAGCGGGTTAGCGGGATTCTCGAACTGCTGGGGCATGTACGCTTTCGGGTCGGAGGCAACGATGCCTTCCGCCCTCCTGATCGCTCCCGCCATCCCCTCAGCGGCCGGGGTGAGGAGCAACTCAGCGCCAAGCGCCTTCAGCAGGTTCCTCCGCTCCACGGACATGCTCTCCGGCATGGTGATGACCAGGCGGTATCCCTTGGCCGCACAGACCATGGCCAGACCGATACCGGTGTTGCCGGAGGTCGGCTCTACTACGTACATGCCGTGAGCTAGAACCCCTCGTCTCTCAGCGTCCTCCATCATAGAGAGCGCCACCCGGTCCTTGATGGAATGCATGGGATTGAACGACTCGACCTTAGCATATATCTCGGAGCTGCCCTCCGGGACGACCCTGTTCAGGCGGACCAGGGGGGTGTGCCCGATGGCCTCCAGGATGTTGTTATACAGCACCATATTACCGGCGCTGGCATTCTCTTGGACAGATATATATGAAGCGGGACGAGAGTGACCCGGACGCTGCGGAGACCGGCGATCAACCGTGACCGATCGGGGCGGCGTTACTAGATGAGTGGGCATCAATTTCTCCCTGTGTCTGCATTGATGTTATCAAAATAGATATTTATATAATTCCTTAGAGCCAGCATTTTATTTATCGTTCAAGATTTCAGTGGAAGGGAAGGGGTCGTGCGAGGACCGTTCCAGGTGGGTTCCAGGGATTTGTCTCCTTGCTTTTCCGGTGGAAGTTTTTTCAGGTCCCGCATCGCCTTGAAATGCAGGTCCGATCACGCTAGAATTCCATGCGCTCCGCATCATAATTATCCTCGATGATTCCAACTTATGAATGAATAATGCTACATGTTCGTCCCTGCTGCCCCTGCTTATGATAGCCGCGGTATGCTCCGCACCGACATCGGATGCGATCAACCAGCGCACGAAACATGAAGATGCTCAGATGTCTGAGGCCATCCGTCCGAGGTCTGTTAAAACATTACCGCGCGTTGCGGTCGAGAGGTGACGCGTTGCTCAATGTGAGCCCTGTCCGTCGAGACGAGGGCATGTCCAGAAGTGGAGAGAAATGATTGGGGCCGGGACCGAGATTTGAACTCGGGTGTACGGATATCCGCCAATGGCTTGCTGCCTTGGTAGGCTGCAGTCCGCCACATGGCCGCTCTGTCATCCCGGCGTCGGGGGTAGAATCAGCTACCCATATATTAGAATATCGTCGATCAAAGATACTGGATACTCTCGGTTGCTCTTGATGCCCATTTCTTGCAGCCATTTATGACATCTTCGCATGCTGTCGGGCGAGCAAGAAAGAATTAGTGGGGCGAGTGTGGATAATCGTATATCAACTTTCGACCGCTCGCTCCTCAATGGCCCCTTCGGTCGTACCCCGGATGCCGTTCTTATCTTCCTTCCCCCACGGACCCCAGCGTTCGAGGATGTAGGTGAATAACATAAGGCCTACAAGGTTGGTCACGATCATGGGCACGGTGACGTGCCTAAGCACGTCGAATACTTCGTTGAAGGGGTGGTCCAGCGTCAGCATCGGAAAGTACAGGAAAAGATGCATTCCCTCCACGGTCATTCCCAGGAACCCCATCTTGAGGTAGGAGATGCGTCCCTTCCAATGGCGGGAAAGCAATCCAGACACCAGGCCTGCGGAGACCGTGGCAACGAAGCAGGCCATCGAGGTCCAGCCCCCCATCTCGTAGCGGTATAGACCTCCTATCATTCCCACGAGCGTGCCCACGAGCGGGCCGCCGAGGACCCCAGCTATGATGGGGCCGAGGTCCCTGAAGTTAATTACCGCTCCCTCGTAATCGACTCCGCCCATCGTACCGAAGACGGAGATGGCCCCGAAGACTGCGATCATGAACAGAGTGCCCTTGACGTCATGGATGTTCTTCATCATCCGGTCAAGGGCGCCGAAACGGGCTAGCAAGTATAGGACAAGCGCCACGACTGCCAGGCGCATCAGCATGGGGACGCCGAACTCCAGCATGGTCTGCTCCTCGATCAAAGCGATGGCTAGGAATACCGAGCTACCTGTGGCGGTCAGGACGATCCATGGCCGCCCAGCACGGTATGGGGGCTTGAGCTTGGTGTTAAGATAGATGAGCGAGAAACCCACCAATGCGAACATAACCGAGGACAGGGAGGAGATGAAGAGCAGCAGGTCAATCGGCTCCCCGCACAGAATGGTTAACAATAATATGACTGTAAAACCTATGACCAGCATCCGATAGAGCGGTCCCTTCTCCATCTTGGTCAGGCCCATCTGCCTCAGCATACGGCCGATGGCCTTGGCCCGGCCGTCCATCCCCACGAATACAATGCCGAACATCAGGCTGCCTACGGACAGGATGAAGATGGGAACGAAGAGGGGCAAGGACACGATGTCTACATTGATCAGATCGGTCACGCTAGTAGCGCCAGTCACAGCCGCCACAACCATGATGGCCATCGACAACACCCCGGTGATGACGAATGCCATGATCATTCCGGTCCTGAGGGCGGTGAGGGCGCCCTCCTTGCTCATGCCCGCCGGTACCTTCTTGATCTTCTCGCTGACCCAGACAGAGTAGAGCAGTAATGAGAGGCCCGAGCCGCTACCTAGAAGGAGGGTTATGCCCTCGGAGACGCTGGGATCGGAATAAGAGATGATCGGGGTGAGCTGTGGCCCGGTGGCGATCGCCCCGATGAAACTGTAGAGCATCAGGAGGGCCACCCCACCCACTATCACATATACCACCTTTTCCAGGAACCCGATGGATCGCCATAGTAGCATGACTAGCGCGACCAGGACGACCGAGGTCGCCATGACGAGGGCCGGTTGATCGCCGGGCATGAGCTCACCGAGGATCGAACCGGCCAAAACCGCAATGCTGGCGTATGCCATGACCTCGACGACGTATACAATGATGACCGCCCATACCCCCCAGTTCCGTGGGCCGGGAAGGGAGGGAAGGCTGGAGAAGATGCTGTCGCCGCGGGCTAGGGTAAGCCGAGCTAGCCCATCTACGATGGAGAACTTGAAGATCAGCGTAAGGATGGCAATCCACAGGAGGGACAAACCGGTTGACCCCCCGACCTGGAAGGAGTTGGTGAACCCTTTCCCGCTCATCTGGAGCGCCAAAATGAGCGATGGCCCCAGGAACACCGAGGATCCTAATAGCGCCTCCTTCAGTCCCCGGCCCGTCATCATCCCTGGCATGCATCAAAATAATGGGAGATAGAGAAATAGGATTCCATCTGAATGTCTGATTCCATATATTACTCCGAGGGACATCGCTCCCGCTGCCTGAGCACCCTTAAATATTCCGAACAGAGTGTTGACGACGATGCTGCCAGGGCACTGTAAAGACGTTGCCGTGAAGGAGGTTGAGTTCCCTCTTACGAGGGAGGATATTGCACGGGAGATCGCCGGCAAGAAAGCGTATACGCGGTGCGACCACTACGTCCTCCGTAACGGCAAAGACCTGGCCGTTGTCCGAATCGATAAAGCGGAGGGTAAGGAACTGTTCCGATGCATCACCAGACATGAGGTCATCGCCCTGCCTGACAGCACGGTGTTCATCGAGGATCCTTTGATCGACGTGCTCAACTCACCGGCGATGGCCGCGCTCTCGATGAAGTACCCTGGCAAGACAGTGGTGGTCCAGGGTCTGTTCAACCATGTCTCCTTCACCCAGCCCGGGGAGATCATGGACCTCGAGGTCCTTGATGTAGTCCCCCCATCGCCGTCCAAGCTCTCGGTGCTCGTCTCCAGGGCCCTTGAATCAGGAATGGTCGACCTGCCCGTCGTCCCCAAGTACACCGAAATCGATCTCAACTCCATTGCCCAGGGGATCGCCACCAAGGGGGTGCTGTTCCCCTGCCAGGCCTCGGGGCTACGGTCCGATAGATCGATGTTCTATCTTGACCAGGTACCAGTCATAGACGAGGAAGTGACCTTGGTAGGGTGCGACCTCTCTGCTCGTATCTTCCGTTCGCTGTACCATCGGGACGTGCCGCGCATCGAGATGTGCCCTCAGGCCCTCGCCCCCAGCGATGGCCGGAAACGGATAGTCAAGTGCTGCAAGGTCAGAGAAGGTTACCAGATCAAGGGCGATCTCGCTGTCGTGCCGTGGGGCGCGACGGTGCAGGAAGTCGCGGATGCCATCAAGGCGCTTTTTTGACTGTCTTCGACAGCTCGCGCGCATGGTTCATTGCTCGAAAGGCATCCTCCTTCCGATCAAGCTTGGAGAGCACCTCCGCGACCGCATACCAGGCGTCGGCGTCCTCCGGCTCGTCGATGAGATGCTCCTCCAGTATGCCAAGGGCTGTCTTCACCCGTCCGCGGGCCAGCTGCTCCCTTGCCCTCTGGTGCACGGTCTTGGAGCGCTCGATGTGGTCGGACATGGCGTCCTTCGCTTCCTTTACCACGTCGTCGAGGGCAAACTGACTGAGCCAAGGGTACCTTGAGTTCACGGTCTTGCGGAACGCCTCCTCTTCCGCCGGGATGATCTCGGCGGTGCCATCCTTGAATAACCGGCGGGGGATGTTGATCTCGAGGTTCCCGTGGTACATCTTGATGAAGTTGGGATTGTTCTGCGTGCGTGCCGCGCTCTTCACGAGCGCGGTGTTAAGCCGACGTTTTAGAAAACATTTTCTATTGTATCGAGGGAGTGGCTTTAGCGCTTGGGAATAAGTCGGTCCTGCACTGCCCTCATTTCGTCCTGATCGATTCCGATATACGCTCTGAAGGACTGCGTTAAACTCTCGTGGCCCATTAGTTTCGCAATTGTTTCTAGAGGATCACCTACGTCGTGCAACCGATGTCCATAGGTGCGCCTGAGATCGTGAGGCAGGAAGTGAATCCCTAGTTCCTTCGATATCTTCCCGATGGCCTCTTTGATGAGATCATAAGAGATTGGCCTGGCATGTAAAGACGGATAAGATCGCTCTGCTATGAACAGCTCGTCCCAATCTCTTTCCCATCGCCAAACTAGTTGCAGACGATAGCAAAGATAATCCCTAAGCGGCTGCTGAATCATCTGGGAGAGTTCTAGATAACGAATTTTGCCGCCATTCCTTCCTTTTCCTCTTACTCGCTAAAGCGATAGCGAGTTAGTTCGGAAGCGTTGGTTATGGTCGAGTTCTGCATATCTATGCAGCGCAAGCCATTGTCTACGCCTAGCGAGAATAACAGATGATTCAAGGTACCTAACGACCTTGCCTGTTCTCTCGCTCTGGCTATTTCTTCCTTTGAAAGATAGCAATACCTATCATCCCTCCCGCAAGCATACCGACGCCGGGAACAGCTGAACCTCCGATAGCTCCGATGGTACCGCCGGTTACGGCGCCAGCTATTACAGCGTCCTCCCATGAGGCCGCTTGGATCGTAGGGGGCGCCACTATGGCGAGGCATAGGAAAGCGCCAATAATCCCCAGGACAGCGGCCAGGACCGTAATCCTGGAATGCTTGCCGTTCCATGCATTACGGGGCTTGTAGAGAAGTAATAGGTCACGAGGGCCAGAGCGGCGAAGACGAACAGCCCGTACAGCAACAGCGCTTCCTCGGTGAGCTTCCAGAGGATTAGGCAACCTACAGCCACGGCAAGGAAAATGTAGGTGATGATCGGAGCACCCACTCTTAGCTCCTGGTCCGAGGTCGCGGCCGATGCCGTGTCAGTCACAAAGCTAACAGCCAGAACCATCATGACAAGAATGAGGATGGCGGCTGGCACGATGCGGGCGCGGAGATCCTTGAGCTTTCCCCGTACTCTCTTGGCGATGTTCCTAAGTTTGGACATCGCCAGAGAGGAATAGTTCAGAGGTATCCTAGCGTTGCGCTAGTGCTTATCTCGAAACCCCTTTAATACGATTTATATCGGCTTAGTAAGAATTCTTCGAGTCCGCATGAAACCAGTCCATTAGCTCTTCAGCTTCTATGTTCGTATCGATTCCTCTGTAAGCCACATCCCTCATTCTACTTCAATCACCTAGCAATGCAGAGAAATGGCAAGGTAGTACCGTCTTATCTAGCCTTTAGGCGGTTCATCGAAAATAATAACTTTTTGCGTCTGGGTTAAAAATATAAAATATTTAAAAAGGGGCCGTGAGGCCTCGTTGATCACTTCTCATCCTCCTTCTTGTTACGCCGATAGACCAGGATGAGGAAACCTGCGAGCACAATGACGATAATCAAAGCCCCACCCATCAATGGCACTAAGCTCGCGTCGCCAGAGCCAGATGCTATAGTTTCCGCAGCCCTTAAGGATCCCAAAGAGGTCGTCTGACCGGCCGAGGCTGTAACAGTCTGGGTCATCTTTTCATACCCATCCTTGGTCACTGTCAGCGTATACGACCCCGAGGTGACGTTGGCAAAGGAGAAGTAACCGTTCGAATCGGTGGTGGTCGTCATACCGTTACTCAGAGTGACCGTGGCACCGACTATGGGATCTCCGTTCGCGCAGGTTAGCTTCCCGGTAATCATGCCCTCATCCTTGAGGGTGGTGAATGCCCATGAGTATTCAACCGAGTTACCGATGAGGTCCTTGCCAGCGACTGTCACCGTATATGCCTTTCCGAACTCAAGGTTCGAGGACGAGGTGCAAGTGATGACGTTACCGGACCAGGACACCGAGCATGCAATATCGTTGATGCTAACGGTTACCGAACTCTCGTTCATGGCTCCGGAAAACTCGACGCTTATCACCGCGTCTCGAGGTACATCATCACCAGATGGGGAATGAGCGATGACCGCTGCTGAGGAACTGCTCTCCCCGCTGATCGATCCCAAGGCGGTCGTTTGTCCAGCAGTGACTACTATCGTCCGAGTGATCGTCACATAACCGTCCTTGGTCACTGTCAGCGTATACGACCCCGAGGTGACGTTGGCAAAGGAGAAGTAACCGTTCGAATCGGTCGAAGCGCTTCCCCCATTGGAAATCGTCACAGTCGCACCAGCAATGGCATTGCCGTTGCCGTCAACGAGCGTGCCGTTAATCGTCCCTTTGCTTGCCGGTGCGGAACCGACAGTGAAGCTGACGGAGGTCGTGTTCCAGTTGCCAGCATGGTCTTCGGCCTTAACATAAACGGTGTGCGCACCGTTCGTGGGTGAGGATATGCTATAGAACGTGTCGCTGCCGACGTCTGTCCACGACCCGTCATCGACCTTGACCCAGTAATTATCTATACCTGAAGCGGAGGAGGCGGACCATGCCACCCCGACGAAAGGTACTGGGATTGAAGAATCAGGAGCCGGCGAGGATATACTAAGCTCGGGATTCGAAGTCTCGACATTGAAGGTCCTGTTGACCTCACTATAGTCTCCCGAAGGGTCGTAAACCCGGATGGTCACGTTATGATGGCCTTCACTAAGCCCGGAGAACTCATAATATGTTCTGGTGACATTGTTCCATGACCCACCATCCAGAGCTATCCAGCAATAGTCGAGTCCACCAATCGCGTCAGCCGTCCAAGTGATGTTCATCGAGGTTTTATTAGACCATTCACCAGGGTTGCCGGGATAGGTTATGTCTATCGAAGGCAGGACTGAAAAGAAGCCGTGCATTGTGGCGTAGATGCCATGGCTCCCGCTGCTTGCGTTCCTTTGCTCCCAGACGACCATAACCGCCCCCCCATCGTTCACGGCCACTTGAGGATAATAGACATAGTCGTCCGATGAGATGGTCGTAACTTCACCCCAGGTTCCGGTGATATGGTTGTACGTAGCAGCATCCACGACACTGGGCGAACCGTTTCCCCACACAACTACCGCATCGCCGCTTGAGTTCATAGCGACCTGAGGATATTGCCCATAGGTGGATGATCCCGCCGGCAATACCGTGGCCGGGCTCCAAGCATCGGCAGTGTAATTATAAACACAGGTATGGACCCGACTGTCGCCATCAGTGTTGTACCAAACCGCTACCACGTTACCACGCGGATCCATGGCAACATAGGTGCCCCAATAGAATCCCGTTCCTGAAATTTGACTTGGGGTTCCCCAGGTACCTCTCGTGTGATTGAACACTGAGGCATATACCAAGTAGTCCGAACCGCTCTTCTGACGCCATATCGTCACCGCATCCCCCGCAGCGTTCATGGCATTATGTGGGCTCTCTGCATGGGCCGACCCGTCTGAGACCGCCGTTGTCGCTTCCCATGTATCGGTGGCATGCTGATAAGATACAGAGTAGACGGTCCAATAGGTATCGTACTGGGACCAGGTCACCTCTGCATCTCCAAGATGACTCATGGTCACCTGGGGCCAGGCCACACTCGTGAACGGAACAGACAAGCGTGTCTCGGCGCCCCACGAATCAGTGGTGCGATTGTAGATACTAGCAAAGATGTGCATACCCTCAATATTGTCATTGACCCATGTTGCTATGGCGTTTCCATAATCGTCCATCGCAACCTGGGGATTGTATGAGTTAGAAGTAGGATTCGAGAGCATTTCCGCTGCCCCCCAGGTATCGGTGGAATGGTCGTAGATGCTTGTATAAACGTGGGTGGACCCGCTGCCTTCATACCATGTCGCTATCGCATTCCCTTCGGCATCGATGGCAACATCAGGGGTTTGCGCGTTGGACGTCCCCAGCGACAGCATAACAGCAGTACTCCAGCTTTGCTTGGAATGATTATATGTGCTGGCAAAAACTGTGTAATACGAGCCTCCTACTTGATACCATACTGCCGCGGCATCCCCGTGGTCGTTCATGGCCAATTGAGGATTGACCGACGTGAGGGATGATGTGCCCTCCTGGAGAGCTTTTGGCTCCCCCCACATCAAGGCCTTTCCAGCCTGTGCATTCGATGTCATAACCACTATGCAGGAAAAGATCATCGAGGCGCACAACAACAGGGTTAGTGATTTTCTTAATTTCATAAATCATCCCATCCTGGGCTCAGACTTGCACGAAGCCATTTGAAAACTTTTCAGTCACTATATAATATTACTTTTGATATTACTAGTATCTGAACTGTGATAAACCTGTCCAGCGCTGACCATCATATTGCACCCTTAGCTCCGATCGCCCGATGTTTTTAACAGCCGCCGTGCGGTGAAGCTTGACCTGAAGGAGGTGCATCGCTCCCACGTCCATAATTACCCATTACCGCTCCTATCCAGATCAAGGCAACCGCATCTAGTCACGTGTTGATACTTTATCCAACCCTCACCTGCGCCATCAAACGACCAATCCCTATAGTATGTTACTCTCTGTCGCCCCTTTTCTCTTAGCTTTTTGATTGAATATCTGGGTCCTCGAAAAGTATTCCTCTAGGGCAATCTCCGCAACATAGCTTTTTGTCACCCCCAATATCCGATATATCTTTCCAAGCGCTCGGCTTGATTCTGGGATAAGCGGACATGAACGACAACTGCTTGTTCTCTCTCTTCCGCTATCAAAATCTACCTCCCGGTTTAGTTCTCACTAAAGGAGGAATCAGAATGATCCATGTTGATTTCTCCAAGGGCCCCTTGGGCCTCCGGATGGAGGAGAGGATTAGGAAAAAGGAAGGGAAATGAAGAGATGAGGATCGCTAGGAACCGAAAGAAATTTCGATCCCCTTTGTATTTAAAGAACCGGACCCCTCACTTGTGGCCGCTGACTTCTACATCATAAAATCCAGCTTAAAGGCAAATCATTTGCTTGAGCAATGAAGGTGGCTGGCACAATTGGGACATTCCATGGGAGAATGGTTAAGGGATTCCCTAGCCTTGTGCCAGCAATTAAATATGGTCTCCTAAATTCTAAATGCATGGAATCCGTTAGCCTAAGTGTCCGGATAGTTGAATCGTAAATAAGTGATTGGAAAGTGTTTAATTGCCATGCATATCGATGTATGGCTACCTAGAATTGCCTCCGTTTGAACAATACGTTAGCCACAAGCAAAGAAACGACCACATATCCAAGGAGAACCAAGGCCGCTGTAGCTTCGGTAGGAATGTAGGTCGTCGATGCTATATTTCCCCCATTGGGAGTATGGGTCGTCGTTGTGTAGGTCGTCGGATACGTGCTCTGCAAGGAGTATGATATTACGTCTCCAGCATTCGACGTCATAAAGAATGGATCAATATGCGACATCGCAAGCAGCTGCGTAACGAGGGTCATAACCATCAGGAAGGTCAGCACCGTAGCCACGATCGCCGCGGTGTTGGTCTTTAGAATCGAACTGAACAGCATAGCTACAGCGCAAACGGCCATGCCGTATAGCACCGCAAAGCCGTAGGATAGTACGATGGTCTCAGGAACTGATCCAACGATCGCCAGCGATAGGATGCTAACGGCCAGGTAGTACACGCCGAGAGCTAGGGCCATCACGATGGTGCTGGAGAGGTACTTGCCGACCAGGAAAGTTGTCCTCTTCACCGGCTGAGGGAACATTAGGAGTCCAGTCCTCTTCTCGAACTCCGAGGATAGAGCGCCGCTTGCAAAGGCCACAGCACCAATGAGGACGATTATTTGCACCCAGGTCGTATAGTCGTTAACGAACGATACAGCATCGCTGGAGAAGTCCAAGCCTAGCAATGGCCGGATTACAGTCATTAAGGTGATCACAACGCCGATAAGGCCCATTATACCAAGGAAACCCCGGCTCTGGAAGTGCTTCTCCATCTCATATCTAGTTGTGACCCCAATCTGTTGAAAGTCCGATGGGACGTCCTGCCATGACGTCATCGGATCACCTCGACTCCTTTATCAGGCCCATGTATAACTCCTCCAACGGGTTGCCAGCCTCAGAGAACGCAGTTACCTTAAGATCGCTGTCTATGTTCCTTAGAAGTGCATTCCTATCCTCCATGTCTCCCTTGAACTCGACCACGAACTGATTGCTGTGAGAAGGTTCGACGCCAATAACATGAGGTAACTCAGCAAGCTTCTTCAATCGTGCCTCATCAATCTTCTTAATTGTCTCAATTTGTATCCTGCTCACCTCGATGCTTCCTTTCAGCTCCTCCACCGACTTATTAAGCAACAGTTTTCCTCGGTTCATCATCGCCACCGAGTCACATAGACCGTAAACCTCGTTCAGAAGGTGAGAGGACATGAAGACGGTTAGGTCCTGCTCCTTCAAGTCTAAGAGAACCTCACGGACCTCGACCATTCCCCTCGGGTCAAGGCCGGAGGTCGGTTCATCCAGTATAATTATCGAAGGGTCGAACATCAAGGCTTGAGCCAGAGCGACCCTTTGCTTCATTCCTTTGGAGAACGTCCCGATCTTCTTGCTCCTCTCCTTTTCCATCTTGACCAGTTCAAGGACCTCGGTTGATCGTTTTTTAATGTCCTCGCTCTTCATCCCTCTAAGCTTGGCGATGTACTCCAAGCTCTTATCTGGTGTAAGATAAGGGTAGAACTCTGGGGTCTCCACGACTGCCCCTACCTCGGCTAACGCCTTTTTAGGATCGGTTACTACATCAATGCCGTCGAGGTAGGCCTTTCCAGAGGTCGCCTTGGTTAAGTTCGTGAGCATCTTGATTGTGGTTGACTTTCCGGCCCCGTTAGGGCCTAAAAATCCAACAAAGCGATTCTTCTCGATCTTTAGAGATAACGAATCGACGGCGACGAAATCCTGATATGTCTTCGTCAAGCCTTCAATCTCTATTGCATAATCCATGTCTTGCACTCCTTCAGGTTTAGGGACATATTGGTCCGCAACGCACGATTCCCAGCGAGCGATATAACCCGTTCCGGAACATTGGTCCATATTCATGTCAGGAGTTCAGCAGCTATGGGGGCCGATGATAATGATAGAGAGATGACGTTACTGGCCTTGATTTTAAGGGCTTAATCGATATTAACTAGCCTTCGGTACGTCCTAGCATCAGATGGTATAATGTGGCCTACCATTGTTCTGGAACAATGAATAAGCTACTATTCATTTGAAAAGATTGATGGGTGAGGATACATCAAGCGTAAGTCCGAGTACAGATCTAGCAACATCATCATCCAGAACTTATTGGAACGGATTATTAGGAATAACCCTGAAGAGGGGGGGATAGTAAAGACGCACCTTATTCAGACATGCGGCCTCAAGGCATCGACCGCGGAAAAATATCTGGCAAAATTAGAGGAGGCCGGCTACATTGAATCATACGAGGAGCAGTGGGGAGAACGGACCAGAATTCGGTACAAGATCCTCCCTTTGGGCATAGAAAGATACAGCTGGTTCATGAGGATCAACGCTGAATTGTACATTGGGGAGGATGGATTGTGACGCGGAATCATGGGGTGCAGGGAGTCATAGAGTCGGCCGAAGCCGATACTTTAATGCACCTGCGCTATCTGAAGAACGCTATCCTGCGCGGTTTGCAGTTTACCTTGGTCATCATCCTCATTGACATCATTAACGTCACGACTACTACGCTGGAGGGTGGATCGGCGCAGTTTATCCGACAAACATTGAACATATCACCCAACCCGGTGCTTCTAATCGGCTTGATAGCCTCAGCGATAATCCAAGCATATCTTCTGATGCAAATCAGAGCAAACTATGAGCAAATCAAGCAGATCGGGAAGAACCCAGATACTTGGGAAAATGGACAAAAGAGCATTACCGACATAAATTACGACATAGTTAAAGCGATCAATATCTCCCTAAAAGTATGGCCGCTCATCGCTATCCTGTTCGTACTATATTTCCTGGGTTGTCTGTCAATGCTGGTGGATTTAATACTAGGAATTCAAACAGGGATAACTCTTAGCTCATCTACTGCTCTGAATCTAACCACGGTCATCATCTCAGCTTACTTCTTTATAACCCAAACTAACAACTGGAGAGTACAGAGGAAGAGAATGAGGAAGCTAGAGAAGATGGAGAGAGTTGTCTCTGATGAATTGCATATCTGAATGAATGCTTTTTCAACATCATTTTTCTTGAAGTCTCTTCATATTGAAGGTCTGGGTTTTGGAGAAGTATTCTCCTAACGCAATTTCCCGACCCACGGGGCGGGGTCGGGCGATCCTGCCCGATCAGCCAGCCTCCCTAGCTTGAACGGATCGTCACAGTGGCAGGGTCATGGTGCAGATAGGGGATCCGTCCTGGGCCCACAGCAAGTATGCCGTGTACACGCCAGGAGTAAGAGCGTTCTCACTGGTGACGATCTCTGCATAATCGCCCATGCTTATCTTGCCGTCCTCCTTGAGGTCGACGAAGGTGACGGTGAAGGTGGCTCCGCCCTCGACCGGAGTGAAGGTCAGGGCGTTACCGGGTCCGGTGCCGATCACCGCCTGGGCCGATGCCACAACGTCATTGAGGCCGACGACGAACCTGCACTCGGTGAATTCGACATCTCTGCTCATCGTTCCAAGATTGAACTTGATGCTCTTCGCATCCAGGGTCTGGGCGGAAGCGTAGGCTCCGCTGGGTGCGGAGGAGCCTGTCCCTCCGAGGCTCATGGCATAAAGATAAAGGGCCGAAGACAACACGACGGTGATCGCGACCAACAGGATGGTGGCGATGACCGGGGACACACCGGAGCGGTTCTTCCACATCTTCTTCATATCCAACCTTCCACGTCTGGGCGGTGATTCACTTACTGGTCTTTAATGAAGAGTATGTCAAGACCTCCGTCTCATCATGTTGACCGTTCCGATAATGGACGTTCTTTAGACGGACCCTCGGGCCGAAAAGATATATTGCCCAGACTTGCCATTTTCCCGGCGATGTCCGCGACCCGTGCAGCGGCCCCCCTAATCGCTCTGACCATTGTACTGTTCCTTGGACTCAGCTCGGCGAGCGCGGAGTGGGCTGCGGATGTTGACTTCACCGATGCGGTCCACATCAACTTCAACGAATACATCCACGTCACGGTGACGAATAAGGGGGCAGGGGACATGACCATCCGCTCCGTCGCTCTCACCATCAATTGGCCAGGGATGCCCACCTACTACAGCGTGTTCACCGGCTCTGAGGTCATCCCCGCCGGCGGGACCAAGGAGTTCGTTAGCGAGCAGACGAGGATGCCGGTGGAGGCCGAAGGCACGTACTCCGCCTTCGTCACCATCATGGCTGTGGGCGCCGATGGCCAAGCCGTCCAGAAGCAGTTCTACGGCACCATCGACGCGACTAAATTCAGCATCTCGGCCTTCGGCATCCCCGAGGAGGTCTTTGTCCCGATCGTGGTGACCGTGGTCCCCATCCTCGTCATCCTAATCATCTTCCGCCTGGAACGTGCGCCGAGATGGCCCTTCGTGCAGGCTGTACCCCGGTTCGGCGGTCACAGGTCGCGGCGGACATAAGCGTACACGGTATAGGTGGCGAAAAAGATCAGCAGTAGGAGGCTGATGCCCACGATCGTGCCGATCTGGAGAGCAAATCCCACCGACATAACGAACAACGATGCCAGCATCAAGACGAGGTTGATCCTCAGCTCATGGGCCTTCCACCAGGGCCATCGGCTTGTATTGACACCGGTCATGCCTGCGAAATGCCGTTCAGTATTGAATAACTATGGTGTGGCAATCCCGGCAGCGGAACCCTTCCATGAAGCAGAAGCCGAGCGGGTCGGGCTTGGCCAGGCTTTCCAAGCCCAGGCTCTTGGAGCTCCGCTCGGCCATCCATTTCACCCCGCCGATGAAGCTTTCTGAGCGAACGAAACCGTGCTCCATCTCTTTGTTGCACTTGGGACAGTTCATCGAACACTCCGCGGGTTGAACATAGTGGAAGCATATAGATATTTCGAGCTTGAAATAATATTACGATTATCGACTGCCGTTAGGAGAGCGTCGCCGAAGCGAGAATAGTGTTATAAGGTCCCCCTCGGTTCGGCCTATCATGGACAAGGTCGCGGTCAGTCCTTTCAACCCGGTGCTGAAGGGTGCCAAGGTCATCGTCTACGACTCCACCCTTCGCGATGGGGAGCAGACGCCGGGCGTAGCGTTCTCCTCGGAGCAGAAAGCGGTCATCGCCCGAATGCTCGACGATGCCGGTGTCCATCAGATCGAGGCCGGCTTTCCGGCGGTCTCTGAGAACGAGGTCCGCACGATAAGGGCCATCGCCGACATGGGCCTGAAGGCGGATATTCTGGCGCTCTCCAGGGTCACCAAGGGAGATATCGACGCTGCTGTCGACGCCGGCGTGGACATGGTGCTGCTGTTCGTCGGGACATCGGAGATCCATCTCAAACACAAGATGAAGAAGACTCGCGAGGAGGTGCTGTCCATGACCGTCGATGCTCTCGATTATTGTAAAACCAGGGGCATCCCGGCATCGGTCAGCGCCGAGGATACCACCCGGACGGATATTGAGTTCCTCATGGAGTTCTACCGCCAGTCGGAGGCCAATGGGGCCGTGAGGGTCGGCGTGACCGATACCCTAGGGTGCGCCACCCCAGAAGCGATCACTGACCTGGTCACTCGGACTAGGAGGGAGGTCAAGGTGCCTGTGGCCCTGCACCTTCATAACGACTTCGGGCTGGCAACGGCGAACGCCATCGCCGGGGTGAAGGCCGGGGCGGCCGCGGTGACCACCACCGTCAACGGGATCGGGGAGCGCGCAGGGAACGTTCCCCTGGAGCAGTTCGTGGTCGCCCTGAAGTACCTCTACGGCCTGGACATAGGGATCGACTGCACCGTGATGAAGAGACTGTCTGACCACATCTGCCAGGTGTCCGGGCTGCACAAACCGAGGAATCAGCCCCTGGTCGGCACCAACGTGTTCGCCCACGAGTCCGGGATACACGTGGCGGCAATCCTCAACTGCCCCATGACCTACGAGTCCATACCGCCAGAGGCGGTGGGCAACGAGAGACACATCATCATGGGCAAGAAGACCGGGGTCAATTACGTCAAGCGCAGGCTGGAGGAGATGCGCGTGAACGCTACTGACCAGCAGGCGGTAGAGATATGCAAGCGCATCAAGGAGCTGGGTGAAAGGAAGGGGCGGGTCAGCAATGCCGAGTTCAACGACATTGTGGCCCAGGTCATCCCTACAGCTTCACTCTAAGCCCGGCATCGTCCCGCTTGCACTTGCCGAACTCGGCCATCCTCTCAACCTGCTCGCCGGTGAATACCGGACCGTCGGCGCACACCCGCAGGCCGTCAATGACGCAGGAGCCGCACAGCCCGGCGCCGCATTTCATCAGGCGTTCCAACGAGAGCTGGCAAGGTACTTCGTTATCCTTGCAGGCCTTGAGCAGGAATTTGTTCATGACCTCCGGGCCGCAGCCGAGGACGAGGTCGTAGCGCTTCTCCTTCATCATCGTGTCGGCCAGACTGACCACGGTGCCCTTGAGCCCGTAGCTGCCGTCATCGGTGGTTATCCGCACATCGTTGGACACGGAGCGCGCACGTTCCTCGAATATTATCTCCCCGTGGTTGCGCGCTCCGATGGCCACAGCCACCCGGCCAGGGTCGCCGGCGGCCTCCACTGCGGTGATTATGGGGGCCATGCCCACCCCACCACCGACGCACAGGATGCGACCGCCGGATAACCGCCATCCGTTACCGTACGGTCCCCGGATGCCGATGACATCCCCCGGCCGGAGGCACGATAGCGCTTTGGTCGCTTCTCCTACCTCCTTGACCGTGATGCCCGCATGCGGCCCGATGTGAGAAAGAGACATGGGCACCTCATCGACGCCGGGGACCCACACCATGACGAACTGTCCGGGCCTCGCCTCCATGGGGGCGTCGAACACTAGGGTCGTAATGCCCTTTCCGGCCTCGATGCGCTCCCTGACCCTGGTCTCAATGAGCATGGGCCACCCCCACAATCTCCCTCAGGTCACCAAGGTCGTGCGCGCCCATGTAACTCATCAGGCCGTCGGTTATCTCCCTGAACACCGCCAGGCCCTTCCTGCCCACCGCGCTGCCCACCTGGACCGCAGAGGCGCCGGCCATCATGTACTCAAGCACGTCCCCGGATCTCTCAATCCCGCCTACCCCGACAATGGGCAACGCCACCGCCTCATGTAGCTCGTACACGCACCGCAACCCCACGCCTTTGATGGCCGGACCGGAGAGTCCCCCCGTCCGATTGTACAGTATTGGTCGGCGGGCCTCAACGGAGATGGCCATGGCCTTGACGGTGTTCACCGCCACGATGGCATCACCGCCCGCCGCCTCCACCGCCCGGGCGACTTCGACCAGCCGGTGGGTGTTGGGGGTCAGCTTGGCCATCACCGGTATGCCGACCGCGCCCTTGACCGAGGAGACGATCGACCGTACCGCATCGGGGTCGATGCCGACCTCCATGCCGTAGCCCTTAGCATGGGGGCAGGAAAGGTTCAGTTCCACCGCCGCCGCCCCGTAGTCCTCCATCTTGCCAGCGAGGGTTGTGAAGTCCTCGGGGATGGCAGCGAACAGGCTGCCGATGATGGGCACCCTGCTTCTCAGCGCGACCTCCATCTCCTCGGCGAAGGCCTCGATGCCCGGACCGGGCAGCCCCATGGCATTGATGTAGCCGTCCGGCAACTCCACCAGGGTGGGGTTCGGATACCCTTTCCTGGGCTCGAGCCCGATGGACTTGGTGACCAGTCCCCCGGCCCCTGCCTCTGCGACCTTCAGCAGGGATTCCCCTGTCTCTCCCATCACTCCGGACGCCAGGATGGTGGGGTTCCTGAGCTTGATACCGGCAAGGTCCACCTCGAGCGTGGTCATCGCCTGGACCGATTGCGTCCGGGGATGAAAAGCCTTCGGTGCGCGCTTAGTTGTTCGACAGAAGGGGGCGACAGGTGCTTGCGAGATGTGGGTCGGTCGGAGGAAGTCATCCCAGCCGTCGCGGCCTTCCCTACCACCCTTCCATGCGGTAAAAAATGGGCTTGTTTGAGATCGATTCCAGCTCAGGTACGGATGATGAAAAAGTAGGAAGTGGTTTCCGCCGTCACGGTTTGGGGACGGTATCCTCGATGTGGATTGGGGAATCGACATCGACGACACAGTGGTCATCCTCCTCATGCTCCTTTTTGGCGCCGGGGGGCAGGGGGGGTTCTCGTCCCTGCTTGCGCAGGTAGTCATGGATGGCCTCGTGGAGGCCGTCGGCCGCAAGGTTCGAGCAGTGCATCTTCTGGGGCGGCAATCCTCCAAGGTTGTCGGCGACGTCCTTCCGAGTGATCTTCAGCCCCTCATCGAGGGTCTTGCCCCTGGCCAGGTCGGTGACCATGCTGCTGGTGGCGATGGCCGCCCCGCATCCGAATGTCTTGAACTTGACGTCGGTGAGTATATCGTCCTTGACCTTGATGTAGATGTACATCAGGTCCCCGCAGACCGGGTTTCCCACTTCTCCGATCCCATCAGCGTCCGGTATCTCCCCTACGTTGTGCGGGTTGGTGAAATGCTCCATTACCGTCTTAGTGTACTGTGGCGACATTGTAATCCACCTTCTCGTTTAGCGGCGACATCTTTCTCAGGTTCTCCACGACCGGCCCGATGGCCTCTATGAACAGCTCGGCCTCGTTCATGGTATTGAACTTGCTCAGAGATAACCGTAGTGAGCCGTGGCACTGCTCGTGCTTCAGCCCGAGGCTACGTAGGACATGCGAAGGCTCCAAGCTCTTGGTCGAGCATGCCGAGCCGGTCGAGGCGGCGAACCCTCTCATGTCGAGGTGCAGTATCATGCCCTCGCCCTCGATGTAATCGAAGCGGAAATGGGCGTTGTTGCACAGCCGGTTGGCTCCCCTCGGGCCGTTCAGATAGGAGCGGGGTACGGAGCTCAGGGTACCTTCGATGAGGCGATCGCGGACCGCCGACATCTTGGCGACGCTTTCATCCATCTCGCTCATCCCGATCTCGAGCGCCTTGCCCAGCCCGACGATGCCCGGAATGTTCTCGGTCGAGGACCGTAATCCGCGCTCGTGCCCTCCGCCATAGATGATCGGACGAAGCTTCACGCCCTTGCGGACGTAGAGGGCGCCGACCCCCTTCGGGCCGTGGACCTTGTGCGCCGATAGTGACAGGAGATCGATCTTCAGCTTGGACATGTCTAGGGGAACCTTGGTCATTGCCTGGACGGCATCAGTGTGGAATATGGCCCCACCCTCCTTGGCCACTTCGGCCAGCTCCTTGACCGGCTGTATGGTGCCGATCTCGTTGTTCGCGGCCATGATGGACACGAGGGTGGTCTCTTTGGTCATCGCCTCCTTGAGGCTGTCGGGAGATACCCAACCCTCCTCGTTCACCGGCAGGTAGGAGACCTTGAAGCCTTGGGTTTCCAAAAACTGGCAGGTATGCAGGATGGCGTGGTGCTCGACCTTGGAGGTGATAATGTGACGGCCTTTGCTGGCGAGAGCGTAGGCCGCCCCTTGTATCGCCAGGTTGTCCGATTCCGTTCCTCCCGAGGTGAAGATGATGTCTCTGGCCGCGGTCCCGAGGGCCGCTCCGACCCTCTCCCTGGCCAATTCCATCGCATCATAGGCATCTTGCCCGAAGGAGTGCAGGGAGGATGCATTGCCATAATGCTCGGTGAAGAAGGGCAGCATCTCTTCCAGGACCCGGGGGTCCACCTTGGTGGTGGCGCTGTTATCGAAATATACTCTCTCCATCAGCTCACCTTTTATCCATGGGGGCATAATCCAATGGGTTATAAATAACAATCGTTAATTCCAATGCTGATGCCCTCATATGGATAATGGACGGACCCGATGGATAAAAAGGGTTTCTACGCGATAATTTTCTCTAAGCCTTGGGCGATCGTCCTCCGATCGCTGGCCAGGAAATCCTGATGCCCCCGTCGCCGGGACCGTGCGGGAGCGTTAGACTCGAGGTGGGCAGCGCCAATATTCCGAAGGACGCCGAATGGCACTTTATAGATGAGAAAGACGTAAAATACTTGGACGCTTGAGGGACCCTCATGATGGTCAAAATGCTCCTTCCTCAGAACGATGCGGATGCTCGGCGCATCGTATCACAGTTCAAGAGCGATGGTATTGCCTCTCTCTCCACCGAGGGGATGCACTTCGGCTTCATCCGCCAGGTCGGGGAAGAGAAGGGCAGAATCGTCTTAGTCGCCGACGTCACCGAGCCGGATTGGGTCGCGTGGATCAAAGATAACGCCGGAGAGGGGGAGCAGTTCAGGATATTGTCGCCAGGAGGTTAATGCCGGGCATGGACGATGCCGGATCCAAAACATATCCGAACGAATGGCTTGCCCGGGGGGAGGCGCTCGGTACCTTCGATGAGGCATGCTTGATCACCCAGCAGCAAGAAGGATGATCGGTGGATTTTCGCTCGCACGGACTACACTCGAGCCGATGCGCAAGGATTTTCATCCGGTTGACAGCATACTGTGAAATAGACCGATCGGAATGCCAGGAGCGATCATGGACGTCGAACGACTGCGACAGGATTTTCCCATCTACTCATCGGCAGAAAAGGACATCATCTACCTGGATAACGCCTGCCAGGCCATGAGGCCGAGGCAGGTCATCGATGCCATGAACGAGTACTATCTAGAGTATCCGGCCTGCGGCGGGAGATCGGTCCACCGTCTTGCGACTAGAGTATCGGTGAAGGTGGAGGAGGCCAGAGAGAAGGTGGCCGCGTTCATCGGCTGTTCCGACCCCTCGTGCGTGATCTTCACCAAAAACTGCACTGAGTCCCTCAATATCGTCGCCAAGGGCTATCGGTTCCCCAAGGGCGCGGCGGTGCTCACCACGGACATGGAGCACAACAGCAATCATGTTCCCTGGCTCCAGCGGCGGGCCGAGGGCAGGATCAAGCACCGCATGGTCCCCACTCCGCCGTCTGGGCTGTTCGACATGGAGGCGTTCAAGGCGGCCCTCACCGCCGATGTAGCCATGGTCTCCATGGCCCACACCAACAACGTGACCGGCACGACCCTCCCGGTGAAGGAGATAATAAGGATGGCTCACGACCGGAAGGCGGTGGTGATGCTCGACGGAGCGCAGTCGGCCCCTCACCGCAAGATCAACGTCGAGGATCTAGATGTCGATATGTTCGCCTTCTCCGCCCACAAGATGCTGGGGCCATCGGGTGTGGGGGTGCTGTACGCCAAGAAGGAGCTGTTGGGCAAGATCGAACCGCTCCTCGGCGGGGGCGGAAGCGTCGGGACCACCGACTATGAGGGTGTGGAGTTCCTGCCCCCTCCCGAGCGGTTCGAGGCCGGCCTCCTCAATTATTCAGGGGTCATCGGCACGGGAGCGGCGGTCGACTACCTGAGCGCCATCGGGATGGATGAGGTGGCCGAGCATGAGAAGGGCCTCAATCGGATGATGACCAAGGGGGTCAAGGACCTGGATGCGCTGACCATCCTCGGTCCGAGAGATGCCGCCCTGCGAGATGGGATCTTCCCGTTCAACATCCGGGGGATGACCTCTCACGACGTGGCCATGATCATTGATGAGATCGCCAAGGTCCAGATCCGGTCGGGGATGCACTGTATGCATCCCTTCTTCCGCTCCAGGGGCATCGACGGCTGCGCCAGGGCCTCGTTCTATATCTATAACAATGAGCAGGAGTGCAGGAAGGTCATCGATGCGCTCCATCACATCGTCGAGACCTTCTCCAGCTGAACCTTCCCCGCCGAGGAACGGATCAGTAGCACGTCGTCCCGGCCGACCTCGAGCCGGTCGACCGCCTGCCCATCTATGATCAATGTGACTGCTTCGTAGAAACCCGCTATCCCTCTCCGCCGACCCTCGTTTATCTCGATGGTCCCTGTGCTGATCGAAAATGTGACCTGCTGATCAGAGATCATGGCGCCCATGTCGACCGCCATCTCGGCGGTGGCTTCGTTCCGCTGGAGGTCCGAGATCACAGACGACAGGGTGGATGCCCCCTCCATGTCGACCGCTTCCTCAGCCTTACGGTCCAAGCCAGCGAAGGCCGCCATGATGACCGTCAGCACCGCCAGTCCGGCAATCACCATCCATACTCTTGACATCACAAACTCCATCATCCCACAACCTCCACGACCGCCACCATTCTCCCCTGGACCATGGCGCATTCCACCGACAGACGGTGCTCCCCGCCCACTAGCCTCAGGGTCCGCATATCGGAGGAGGTCATCCTTGCCGGTGGGTCCTCCGGCACCATGGTGGCGAAGGGGAGACCATCGCAGGTGCATCGGATGGTCATCGACGAGGGTCGTTCCAGTTCGCCTCCGACCTCGAGAGCGAGCAGGTATCTGTCGACGCTCCAGGGAAGCGTTAGGACAATGATCCTGCGGTTACCTTCTCCCGCAGACATTGTCTCCTCGACCGTGCTTAACAAATGTTCCGACGCCGATACCAGCATGGAGCGGGCGGTGGAGCGCTCATAGCTCTCCACACTTCCCATGACCACCGGGACGGTCAGGGATACGAGGAGGGACATGATGAGGAGCCTTAGGGGAAGGCCTTCCAACGCCCTCCGGTCCCACCTCTTCATGAGATCACTCCGAGATGACCGGGACGGTGAGGGTGCTGTCCGCCCCCATCCCGCCCTTGGTGACGGTCACGGTGATGAAGCCCACGGACCGGCCGGTCTGGGAAGCGGTGAGGCTGGTGAATACGACCTTGCCAGAGGCGTCTGTCGTCCCATGGACCTGCTTGCCTGCTGAGGTCTTGATATCGCACCCGTCCAGGACGACGGTGGCGTCCTTGACCGGCTCGCCGTTCTGGTCCATAGCGGTGATGGTCAGCATGATGCCGGCCTTGGAATACACGCCGTCCTTGTCGCCATCACTGAGAACGATCTCGGTGGGGTTCGAGTACACGGCATCGATCGTGCTCGGCGCCCTAATGCCGCCCATCCACCCCAGGATGATGGCCGTTCCCAACCCCGCGACGACCACCATGATCATCAGCTGAAGGGGCAGTCCCTCGATCCCCCCGTTCCTATCCTTTCGGATGCTCTTGGTGAAATACCTCATGGTTCTCCCGCCCCTCTAGGCACGGGAGAGGTATCTCTTCCCAATGGCTACACTGACGCTACGCCGTTCATGACAGCAATATCTCTTCCACCGTCGAGTACTGCGGTCCGCATTTGGTGAGAATGCTTTTCTTGAGCCGGATGCGGTCCACGAATATCGTGCCGAACTCGTTGTGGGCATTGTTGTCTATGAGCTGGCGGAGCACGGGATTGGATGCTTCAACCTTGGTCCGGGCCATGGTCAGATGGGGGGCGAAAGGCCTCCTCTCCCGCTCGAAGCCCTGTCGGGAAAGCGACTCATCGAGCCGGGTGGCCATGGTCCCCATGGGCAGGGTATCGTTCATCCCGACCCAGATGACTCTGATGCGGTTCTTGGTGGGGAACGCTCCGGCCCCCTTAAGCTGGACCTCGAACGGCTCGATCCCCTGTGCCGCCTCCTTCATCGTGTCCACGATCCCCTGGACCTTGGATTCCGGCGTTTCCCCCAGGAACTTCAGGGTTATGTGAATCTGCCCGGGGTCTACCACCTTTAGGGTGGGATCTGCGGTTTTCAGGGAAATGATGAGGTCCTCGATCTCCCTGATCCTGGCAAGGTCTATCGATATGAAGGCTCGGAACGACATTCTTATCCCCTGGTAATCACCACCAATAGGGCTTCAAGGTGTCGGCTCTCCGGAATCCATCAATCGCGGGACGATTATCATTATAAACGATGCTGAGGGGGCGTTGTCCGCCCGAAACCATTCGAAACCCTAATAACATTAACCTGTATTGCTCCCTTAATGCTTCACGATCTCATTATCATCGGCGCTGGACCGGCAGGGCTCACCGCGGGCGTTTACGCACGTACGAGAAAACTGACCACCCTCATCATCGACGCGACCGCCGCCGGTGGCCAGTTGGCCAGTTTGTACCCGGAAAAAAGCATCGAGAACTGGCCGGGATACGTGAGCACCGATGCTGGGCATCTGTCCAACAACCTCATCAACCACGCCGTGTCGATGGGGTGCATTATCCGGGACCACGAACGCGCTTCCGGGCTCGAGGACAAAGACGGCCACCTGCTCGTGCGCACGGACAGGGGAGCTTACGAGACTAAGGCGGTCATTCTCGCCACCGGGATGGGTCTTTTCAAGCCCAAGAGGATCGGAGCGAAGGGCGAAGAGAGGTTTGAGAACAAGGGCATCTACTACAAGATGCCCGAGAAGGAGTACCTGCTCGGCAAGGAAGTCATCTTCGTAGGGGGAGGCAACTCCGCGCTGGAGATGGCCCTCCTAGCGTGCGAGAACTCGGAAACCTGCATCGTTCACCGCCGGGACACCTTCCGGGCGGACGAGGCGGTCGTGGAGAGGGTCCACAACTCCGAGATCGAGACGGTCATGAACGCCGAGGTCGTGGAGATCAAAGGCGCCGATCGGGTCGAGAGCGTGGTCCTGAAGCAGAATGGGAAGCTTATCGAGCGCAAGGCCGACGCCGTCGTGGTCAACATCGGCACCTCTAACGAGGCTGACGACTTGAAGAAGTGGGGGGTGGAGCTGGAGGAGGGCCTCATCAGGGTAGACACCGACATGTGCACCTCCCGCCGCGGGGTCTTCGCCTGCGGCGA
This sequence comes from Methanomassiliicoccus sp., assembly GCA_033485155.1. Classification (NCBI taxonomy): domain Archaea; kingdom Methanobacteriati; phylum Thermoplasmatota; class Thermoplasmata; order Methanomassiliicoccales; family Methanomassiliicoccaceae; genus Methanomassiliicoccus; species Methanomassiliicoccus sp. The sequence continues at coordinate 49,888 of JAWQJJ010000006.1, read as the reverse complement.
TGCCGTCGCCTACAAGGGCAAGTACAAGCAGATCGTGGTCGCCTGCGGGGAGGCGGCCATCGCGTCCAACAGCGCCTACAAGTTCATCAAGGAGCCATACTGGGCCAAGTGATCCTCAGGCGTGGTAACCGCCGATCCTCCACCGGAGATAGATGGTGGCGATGAGGACCAGGCCGATGGAGAAGCCCAGGCCAATGACGTTGGCTATCGGCCCGATGCGAGTCTCGAACAGCTCCCCAAATGACGCGAACATGTTGAAGGTAGAGTGCATCAGGATCGCAAAGATGAGGAACGGCCACCAGTGGTCGGCGTACGATTTTGCCCTGGCCACCCCATAGCCGGAGATGGAAGTGGCGGAGGCGTGCATCAGGAGCGATGACACACTGCGGATGATCGCCAGAGTTATGAACGCGGCAAAGCCGCCGGTGAACAGCGCGGTGCCCTCATACAGGAAGTTCTCGGTGGCCGCGAACCCGAGGCCGCAGGCAGCCCCGAAGACCAGGCCGTTGCGCGGCCGCCAGATGTACCGGGAGAACCGCAGAACGACCATTGCCTTGACGAACTCCTCGATGATGGGCGCGATCGCGATGATGATGATGAAGGTGATGAAGTTCGGGTTCCGGACGAAGAAGTCATATTCCCTTATGACCGCCGAGCTGAGTATTCCCGCCGCGGCGATCTCCAGCACGGTGGCGGCGATGACGGCGATAACCGCTCCGCCCAGGAAGGTAAGGAAGAGGTCATCCCACCTCTCCTTGCGCCCCCGCTCCCCCCATCGTATCCAGATCAAGGCAAGAACGGCCGGCACGTACGCTGCTGACAAAAGTGTCAGAACAGACAGCAAGTACCCGGGCAACATCCGGCAGAGGTAGCGACAACGTGGCTATAAACACCGCTGATAAGGGAATGAATATAACAAAATCGGGAAGGGTGGAGCGGAGCTCCAGTTGGAAACAGATCCGGGTTTACTCGTCCACGGTGATGGCGTTGTTCGGGCACTCGTCCACGCAAGCGCCGCAGTCAACGCAGTCCTTCTCGTTGACAACCGCTACATCGGTAACCTTAATGGCCGACTGGGGACAGACGTCCTCACAAGCTCCGCATCCAACACACTCGTCAGCGTTGATCTTCGCAACCAAGTCTAACACCTCAGATAATTTGGTCCACTCAATCTGATGAATCTATAAAAAGTATTCCCCTGCCGACCATTCGATGAACAAAAATGAGGAAAAAAGGGGTTTGCCATTCACGAGAACAGATTGAAACGAAAATCGTAGCCATCCATTCTCACCAGGTTGGGCAGCTCCCCCTTGCCAATGAGATGGAAGGCATACCGTATGACAGCCTCGTAGAACTCGCAGTATGGGCTCTTCTCCATCACCGTCCCCGTCTCGCTATACACCTCCCCGGGGCAGGGCGCGCCGCAGATGTTCCTCAGGACGCAATCCGAACATACGGGGATGTCCTCGGCCCACCGGGAGCGCACCGCCGTTAGCTGCGGCGATCTCACCGCCCTCTCCACCCCGCCCTTCTCGAAGACGCTGGAGGTGCTGAAGTCCTTGATGCCGAGGAACTCCGAGCATGGGTAGATGGAACCGTCAGAGGCAACGGAGACGAAGCACCGGCCTCCACCGCAGGGAGTGATGTCACACATCAGCCTGCGGCCTTGCGGAGCGACGATGCCCAGGATCAGGTTGGAGAAGTCGCCGATAGTGATCCGCCGCCCCTCCTTGGTCCTAGCCACCGCCCGGTCCACCGCCTGGGTGAACTTGGGAATGAGTACATCATTGGGGGGCCTCAGGGACCTCGCCACCTCCTGGGTGCCGCGGACCGGGTTCATGAGGACCGAGGGAACCTTCCGGTCGGCAAGGAAGTCGATCATCTCCGGCAGGGTGGTCACATTCATCGAGCTGATGGTGCATATGACGCTCATATTGCGGTAGCCGTCGAGGTGCTCGATGGCGTGGACCGCCCGGTCAAAGGTACCTCCACCTCCCCGGAGAGGCCGGATACGGTCGTTCACCTCCCGGAACGGTGAGTCTAGTGATATGCCGAGGGAGACCCGGTGATCCATGAAGTGATCGGCGTCCTTATCCTCCAGATGATATCCATTGGTCTGAATGCCGAAGATGAACTCGTCGGCGCGGTCGACCACGATCCTTTTTAGGACGTCCTTCACCAACAGGGGCTCGCTGCCATGGAACACGATGACCGGCTTCTTGCCCTTCTTGGCCACCGAGCCAGGATAGTTCTGGAAGAAGTCATGCAAGTTATCCAAGGCCAGGGAGACCTCCTCATAGGTCATGTGATGCCCCTGTCCCCGCAGGTCGTCGGGAAGGTAGCAGTACCGGCAGCTGGCGTTGCACCTGCCGGTCGGATTGAAGTATACGGCGCTGAACCGCTCCTCCGATCGGAACTGCCTCAGCTCGCTCCGCATGCTCTCGGCATGCTGTGCGTACACCGGAAGAACGTCCTCCCGGAGCGCTTTACTGAGGTCCTTGTCCTTCGCCACCAGGGCCCAGAACATGCTCTCCGGCTCGATGAATGCATACCAGTCTCCCACATCAAGCAACTGGAGGTGGGGGCCCGTTCCCGAGTTGAGCCCGAACGGCTTCATAGCTATCGCTGTGTTGTCATCAGATATCATCGTCTCTCACCTTACAGAAAAAGGTTGGAAAGGGGTTTGATCAGAAGGGGAGTTCGCCCTGCTCATCATATATGATGTAGTGCGAGAGCCCGTTCCCATCGACCTTGCATTCCATGCGGCACATTACTACGCTCATTTTCTTACCTCATAGTTGGATGTATAATCCAACATAGCGGTTTAGCCTGAATTATATTATAAATAAATTGCTATCGTCCAGTTTTAGTTGGATGTATACACCTACACGTTTTACTGGTTGGACAGTTCTTGCCCCGGCGGCGGGGCACGGCGGCAAGATGATTGAAATATATTCACCCTGTTCCCGTAGCCATGCAGTACGTTTCCGGGAAGGTCCTCACCTCGGGCGGTTTCCGGGATGGCCATGTCGGTTTCGAGGATGGTCTGATAAAGGAGGTCGGCAGCGGCAGGGCAAGGGAGAGCGTTGCCGAGGGCATCATCGTTCCTACATTCACCAACGCCCATACCCACATCGCCGACTACGTCGTGCCGGTGGACCTCTCCCTTTCCTTGGCTGAAGTGGTGGCACCTCCCAACGGACTGAAGTATCGGGTGCTGGCCAACACTCCCGAGGATAAGCAGCGGGAAGCCATCGCCCACATGTCCGAGCTCATGTTCCGCCGGGGGATCTCCTCCTTCGCCGACTTCCGGGAGGGTGGGGTCCGGGGTGCCCGCCTGATGTCCTCGGCCAAATGGGCCAGACCGCACGTGCTGGGCAAGCCGCAGGCTCCGCGGTTCGATCAAGAGGAGATCGATGCGCTGCTCAAGTTCACCGACGGGATCGGTCCGTCGGCGGTATCGGACTGGGACTACGAGGAGCTAAGGGAGTTGGCGCAGTTCGTCAGATCGAGGGGCAAGACCTTCGCCATCCATTGCTCCGAGAGGATACGGGAGGATCTTGACAAGGTACTTGACCTTAAGCCTTCCTATATCATTCACATGACCCAGGCCACCGATGCGGATCTGGAACGATGCGCCCAGTTGGAGCTGCCAGTGGTGGTGTGCCCCCGGTCCAACATGTTCTTCGGCATGGCCCCGCCCCTGGCAAGGATGATCAGGACCGGGGTGTCGGTAGCCCTGGGCACGGACAACGCGATGATTTCCATGCCCGACCTCTTCGTGGAGATGGAATTCGCAGCAAGGATACTCCGACAGCAAGGAATCACTCGCCTAGACTGCGTTTTAGAGATGGCTTCCAGTAATGGGCGAAAAATTATAAATCAGAGCCAACTGTTAGAGTTTGAACCAGAGAGAACATGCGACCTCATGGTCGTGCGTTCGAAGCATGGGGAACCCCTCACCGACCTGGTACTGCGCACAGCGGGTGAGGAGCCGTTATTGGTCTGCGCAGGTGAAAGGACGTGGAGAGGAACACGATGAACAGGTTCAACAAGATACTGATACCGACCGATGGGAGCGAGAACACCAAGGCAGCCATCGCCCAGGGGCTTGAACTGGCCAAGGCCATGGGAGCCGAGGTAACGGCCCTTTACGTCGTCGATCAGGCGTCCTTCGTCAACTTCCCCATGGACGCGACCGTGGTCAGCATTTACTCCCTCCTGGAGAAAGAGGGCAAGGATGCGGTCGATTATGTGGTCGGGGAAGGAGAGAAGCTCGGGGTCAAGGTCGAACCCAAGGTCGTCGAGGGCAACCCGGCGAAGAAGATCGTCGACGAGGCCGAGAACTACGACCTCGTGGTGATGGGTACCCTCGGCCGCACCGGCATCTCCAAGCTCCTGCTGGGCAGCGTCGCCGAGAGGGTGGTGCGGTTCGCCCCGGTCCCCGTCCTGGTCGTGAGGACTGAACCTACGCCGGAGGAGAAGAAATGACCACAGTAGACAAGGTGATGTCCCACAACCCCATCACCGCCGAGATCCCCGGTTCCCGAAATGACGTCCTCAAGCTCATGGTCAAGCATAACCTCACCGGAGTTCCCATCATAAAGAAGGCCGATGGCTCCCTGGTGGGAATGATCACCCGCCAAGATATCTTCCAGAACCCTGAGGAGGACCAGCTCGCCATGGTCATGAACCGTGAGCCCCTTACGCTGTCCCCTCAGGACACCGTGGAACATGCCGCGTCCCTTATCGTGAAGACCAAGGTCACCCACTACCCGGTGATAGAGAACGGTAAACTGGTAGGCATCCTCACCCCCACCGACCTTCTGTATGAGGTGGAAAAGAGGGCCTCGGGGATACCCGTGGAAGAGCTTGCGCTCTCTCCTTGCGTTCCCATCTATCAGGACGCTCCCCTAAGGGTCGCCCTCGTCACCTTCAGGGCCTCCAGGGTCAACGCGCTTCCGGTCCTGGATGCCTCCGGACGCCTCTCCGGCATACTGACTGACCGCGACGTTTTCAACAAGAGCCTGATCAACGGCTCCATTGCCCTCACGGCCCTGGGCATCGGGGGGGACGAGGATGAATGGACCTGGGAGGGGCTCAGGAACGTCATGAAGCTGTGGTTCGAGGTCTCGAAGATCGATGTCCCCGCCATCCCGGTGAGGGACATCATGATCCGATCACCCACAACCGTCTTTAGGAAGACCAGCGTATCGGAGGCCGCTCGGACCATGAGGCGCAACGACTTCGGGCAGATGCCAGTGGTGGACTCCAAGGACAACCTGGTGGCCATGCTGTACGATGTCAACGCCATTTCCATCCTGGCTCAATAGACGTTCGGACCCATAGAAGAGGTAATTACAATGGATGCATCAGACGTTCTCTCGCTGTGCAAGCGCAGGGGTTTCCTTTACCCCTCTTTCGAGATCTACGGCGGTGTCGCCGGCATGTATGACTACGGCCCCCTGGGCACCGCGATGAGGAACAATATCGTGGAAATATGGAGAAGATTGTACACCCTGGGGGAGGGCTTCGTGGAGATCGACTCGGAGACCATCGGTCCGGAGATCGTGTTCAAGGCCTCCGGGCACGTGGACGAGTTCGCCGACAAGATGGTGAAGTGCAAGTCGTGCGAGGAGGCGCATCGGGCCGACCACCTGGTCAAGGACCTGCACCCTAACCCCGGCATCCTGAAGGAGAAGGAATTGGACGAGCTCATAAGGAAGAATGACGTGACCTGCCCGACCTGCGGCGGCGAGCTCTCCTCGGTGGAGGAGTTCAACCTTATGTTCAAGACCGTGATCGGTCCGGGGTCCGGCAGGGTCGGCTACCTCAGGCCGGAGACGGCGCAGGGCATCTTCGTCAACTTCCCGAACCTATACCGCTACAACCGGGAGAAGCTTCCCCTTGGCGTCATCCAGGTGGGCCGTGGCTACCGCAACGAGATCTCGCCCCGTCAGGGCGTCATCCGCATGCGGGAGTTCAACATGATGGAGTGCGAGCTCTTCGTGGACCCGGAGGACAAGACCTGGCCTCGCTTCGATGACATCAAGGAGGAGAGGTTGAGGCTCTTCACCAACGACCACCGCGAGCTAGAGCTGACGGTCGGGGAAGCAGTGGCCCAAGGGGTCATCTGCAACCAGGTGCTGGCGTACTTCGTATGGTTCACCCAGGAGTTCCTCAAATCGGTGGGCGTGGACGGCGAGCGGCTTCGCTTCCGGCAGCATGAGAAGGATGAGATGGCCCACTACGCCGCGGACTGCTGGGATGCCGAGGCACTGCTGAGTTTTGGCTGGACGGAGATCGTGGGCATCGCCGACCGGGGGTGCTGGGACCTCTCCCGGCACATCAAATTCTCCGGGGTCGACATGTCCGCGTTCAAGCGGTTCGACACCCCCCACGAAGTGGAGAGGGACGCCATCAAGCCGAAGTATGGTCTGCTGGGCCCCAAGTTCAAGGCCCTGGGGGCCAAGATTGGCAAGGCCCTGGAGGCCACCGACCCGGCGATGATAGAGAACGACACCGTGACCGTGGAGATCGATGGGCAGAAGCATGCCATCGGCAGGGAGATGTTCGACATCGTCCGAGTCAAGGAGAAGGTCTCGGGGGTCAAGGTCATACCCCACGTCATCGAGCCCTCGCACGGTCTCGACCGCATCACCTACACCTGCCTGGAGCACGCCTATGCCAAGAAGGGGGACATGGAGATGCTGAAGCTCAGCGCCGCGGTGGCCCCCATCAAGTTCGGGGTGTTCCCGCTGATGGCCAGGGATGACCTGGACAAGGTGGCCATGGATATCGACCAGGAGATCCGGTACAGCGGCATCGAGACCTACTATGACGACTCCGGGTCCATCGGTCGGCGGTACGCCAGGATGGATGAGGTAGGGACCCCCTATTGCATAACGGTGGACTACCAGTCCCTCGAGGACGGTTCCGTGACCTTGAGGGAAAGGGACAGCCAGTCCCAGGTCCGGGTCACCATCAAGGACCTGCCCCTGGTCACTCGGGCCGTGCTCTGCGGGGCCAACATCGACCAGTTCGTGGTCCCCTCGAACAGCGAGTGACCTCAAACCGTTCCTTTTCTTTTCCGGCGGCCCTCGGGCCGCCGGCATACAATTTAGCAACATTGGCAGCCAAGGTTCAATAGCTTGGACGGTGTTTTACGCACCAGGAACGAGACTTCGCCGCACAGGCGAAAACCTCTTCGTAGATGTCCCAAGCGACTGGAGAGAAACAATGAACGCACAGGAGATAGCGGGAATCAAGAAGAGGGAGCAGATCAGGTCGAGGATCGAGGCGATTGATCTCAGCGACCTGATGTCCAAGGGGTTCGAACATGTCAGCCCCGAGGAGCAGCTCTCGGACGTGCTTAAGAAAATGGGACAGCTCGACCTGCACGAGATGCCGGTCAGCCTGGATGGTAAGAGATTGATGGGCGTTGTCAGCTACGGCACGCTGCTGAAGAGGCGGAACCTCCCCATCACTACCAAGGCCGGTTCCATCGCCGTCATGCCGCAGGAGATCACCCCGGACACCTTGGTGACCGAGGTGGCCGAGGCATTCATGACCTCCGGGTACCGGCAGATACCCATCGTCCGGGGTCAGATCATACAAGGTATCATCTCCCGCACGGACATGGTCAAGCTCATCCTGGGTATCAAGGAGCTACGCGAGCTGAAGGTCGAGGATGTCATGACCGAGGATGTCCAGACGGTCGGCTCGGAGGATCCCGTGGAGGCAGCCCTGCTGTCCATGAAGAACCTCACCATCCGCACCCTACCAGTGGTGGACGGGGCTAACCGCCTTACCGGCATCATCGGCATCAAGCAGGTGGCGAACTACAACTGGAGGGAGAGAAAGCGGGAGACCGTGGGAGAGATAACTGGGGACAACAGCCCGGTCAAGGTCAACGTGTCCTCGGTCCAGCTGGATTCGGTGGTCACGGTCGAGAAGGGCGCCGACCTCGGGAGGGCGGTGGAGCTGATGCTCGACCACAAGGTCTCCACCCTGCCGGTGGTCGATGATCAGGACCTCGTGGGCATCATCACCAAGTACGACATCATCGAGCTACTGGCCTCATTCCGCCAGCGGGACATGGTGTACACCCAGATCACCGGCCTGGACTCGGAGGACAAGTTCGCCGCGGAGCAGATGGAGAAGGACATCACCGCCTCGCTGCAGAAAATCGCCAAAATATCGAGGCCCATGCTGTTCACTCTGCACGTGACCAAGTACAACGCCCAGGCGACCACCAACAAGTACTCGCTCAACGGACGCCTGATCACCGAGAACAAGGTGTGGGTGGCATCCGCGGTGGACTGGGACCTCAACAAGGCTACCGTCGACCTCATGCAGCGCCTGGAGCGCATGGTGGTGGAGCGGAAGGAGGAGAAGATCGACCACCGCAAGAAGGCGCGGAACATCGGGCACAGCTGAGCCGCGAAGACCGATCAAACCCCTTCCTTTTTTTCGTACTGGTCATCGACCATGGGCCACACCATAAATACACGTGGCTACGCTGTTAATCATCGGGCTGAAGTGCGCTCCCGACAACGTTCGGCACCGGCGGGGGCGGAGCCAGTTCCGCATTAGGAGGTTTTTGATGCCAGCTGAGGAATTGGTAGGAGTGAACAGGAAGGAAAGGATCAGGACCGAGGTCGACAGCATGGGCCTAGATACGCTCATGAGCGAGAAGTTTGAGACGTTCTCGCCGACGGACACGGTCAACGACATACTGAAGAGGATGAGGGACCTGGACATCCATGAGGTCCCGGTCGCCGCCGAAAAGAAGAGATTGATGGGCGTGGTCAGCTACGGCACGCTGCTGAAGAGGAGGAACCTGTCCATAGATGCCAAGGCGGATACGGTCATGGTCATGCCCCAGCTCGTCACCCCATCGACCCCGGTCACAGAGGTGGCGGAACTGTTCATCAATTCCGGTTTCAGGGAGGTACCGGTGCAGAACAACGGCTCGATCGTGGGAATGGTCTCCCGATCGGACCTGCTGAGGGTGGTACGGGAGATCAGGGAGCTGCAGAGGATACCGGTCGGCGAGATCATGTCCCCCGACGTCAAGAGCGTGAAGCTCGACACCAGCGCCAGGGACGCGGTCAAGCTCATGAGCATCCTGGACGTCCGAGTCCTCCCGGTGGTCGACAACAACGGCAGGATCGTTGGGGTCGTGGGGATAAAGGACATCGCCAACATGAACTGGTACGAGAGGATCAGGCAGACAGTGGGCGAGGCCAACGGGGAGAAGGACCCGGTCGACGTGACGGTCGGCTCGGTAGCGGTGGAGCCGGCGGTGGTCGCTCCGCCGACCATGGAACTGGGGGAGGCGGCGAGGATCATGCTGGACCGCGGCATCTCCACCCTGCCGGTGGTCGAGGGGGGCGAGATGAGGGGGATCGTGACCAAATACGATCTGGTCGCGCTCATCGCCTCCCTCCGCCAAAGGAGCATGATGTACACCCAGATCTCCGGTCTGAGGGATGATGACCGGTTCGCCCAGGACATGATGATGAAGGAGATCGAGCTGTCGATGAAGAAGATCTCGCCGATCGCAACGCCGATGCTGTTCGATCTGCACGTCGGGATGTACAACGACGAGGGGCTGAACTACAAGTACTCGTTGCACGGCCGGCTGACCACCGACGATCGGGTGTTCACCGCCAGCTCGGTGGATTGGGACCTTATACGCGCAACGGCGGACCTCATGCGGACCTTCGAGCGGCGGGTCATCGAGCACAAGGAGCTGAAGCTGGAGCACCGGCGGAAGACGCGCAACATCGGCCACAGCTATTGACCGGCCCCTTTCCCATTTTTTCCTATCGGGCAAGCCAACCGTTAGGTCGCTCTCGCCGCTCGGCGAACCGCCCGCGGCCAAACCCTTTTTAATCAAATGTCCATCTCGAACCCCGTCCATGGCTCAGTACGAAGCAGTGCAGACGGAGAAGAAGTGGCAAGAGAAGTGGAAGGAATGGGAGATCTACCGGTTCGACCCTTGCTCTCCCCAGCCCGTATACAGCATCGACAATCCTCCGCGGTACACCTCCGGCTCGCTGCACCTCGGCCATGCGACCGGTTACTCGCTCATCGATTTCGCCGCCCGGTACAAGAGGATGCGCGGCCACAACGTGTTCTTCCCGCTGTGCTTCGACGTGAACGGGACTCCGACCGAGGTCAAGGTGGAGAAGAAGCACGGCATCACCAAGCTCACGGTGCCCCGGCAGGAGTACATCCGCCTGTGCTCGGAGTTCGCCAACTCGTTCATCGATCAGATGACCAACCAGTTCGAGGTGCTGGGGGAGAGCATGGACCCCTCCATCTACTATCAGACCGACGCTCCATACTACCGGCGCATCACCCAGATCACCTTCCTCAAGCTTTTCAAGAAGGGACTGATCTACAAGGGCACCTATCCTGTGAACTGGTGCCCCTCCTGTATCACCGCCCTGGCCGACGCGGAGGTCGAGTACTCCGACAACATGACCAAGCTGAACTACATCAAGTTCAAGGTCAAGGACTGCGACGAGGAGATCATCATCGCCACCACCAGGCCGGAACTGCTGTCCGCCTGCCAGCTCGTGGCGGTGTCCCCGGACGACCGGGAGAAGGAGAGGCTGGTGGGAAAGACCCTCCTCACCCCAATCTACAACAAGGAGATCAAGGTCATCGCTGACGACAAGGTCGATCCAGTGTTCGGCACCGGGGTGGTCATGATCTGCACCATCGGCGACAAGACCGACCTGGAGTGGGTCATGAAGTACAACCTGCCGCTGGACAAGGCCATCGACGAGCAGGGCCGCATGACTCGCCTGGCTGGCAAGTACCAGGGAATGACGGTGAAGGAAGCCAAGGCCGCCATCATCGAGGACCTCAAGGCCGCCGGGCTGATCGTCAGGCAGGACAGCATCAAGCAGAACGTGGGCGGATGCTGGCGCTGCCACACTCCCATCGAGTTCCTCCAGGTGCCCCAGTGGTTCCTGAAGATCATGGACTTCAAGGAGCAGATCCTCAAGCTGGCGGACGAGGTCCAGTGGCACCCCGACTTCATGAAGGTGCGACTCAAGGATTGGATCAACAGCTTGCAGTGGGACTGGGTCATATCCAGGCAGAGGTTCTTTGCCACCCCCATTCCTCTCTGGGAATGCGAGGACTGCGGGCATGTCGTCCCGGCCAGGGAGGAGGACTGCTACATCGACCCCACGGTGGACAAGCCGCCGATGGATCGGTGCCCGCTGTGCGGAGGCCAGCTGATCGGCTGCCAGGATGTCTTCGATACCTGGATGGACTCCAGCATATCTCCACTGTACAACACCTTCTGGGACCGGGACATGGAGAAGTTCGACCGCCTGTACCCGATGTCCATGAGGCCCCAGAGCCATGATATCATCCGGACGTGGGCGTTCTACACCCTTCTCCGGTGCTACCTCATGACCGACAAGCGGCCGTGGGACAATATCATGATCCACGGGTTCATCATGTCGCCCGACGGTACTCCGATGCACTCCTCCCTGGGCAACGTCATCGATCCCGTGCCCATACTGCAGGAGTACGGCGCGGACGCCCTCCGCTACTACGCATGCACCTGCGCGCTGGGGGAGGACAACGCCTTCCGGGAGAAGGATGTCATCCACGGCAAGCGCCTGGCGACCAAGATGTGGAACATCGGCAAGTTCACCGGCATGGTCGTCAAGGCCAAGCCTGAGATGAAGGGGCTGCAGCCCCTGGATCGGTGGATCCTCAGCCGGTACTCCAAGGTGGTCAAGAACGCCACTCAGTACTACGAGGGCTACCAGTTCGACAAGGCCATGAGGGAAGTGGAAGAGTTCGCCTGGCACGAGTATGCCGACCACTACTTGGAGCTGGTCAAGTACCGCACCCGGGAGGGCGACGACGGCGTCAGGTTCACGCTGTACACCATCACCCTCGGCCTGGCGAAGATGCTGGCGCCCCTGATGCCGCACGTCACCGAGGACATCTATCAGGACGGGTTCGCCGACATGGACGGGGTGAAGAGCATCCATGTCTCCGCGTGGCCGGAGCCGGTCCTGTTCTCCGAAGAGGACGAGGTCCGGGGGGAGCTGGTCAAGGACGTGGTCAGCGCCATCCGCTCGTGGAAAGCGGAAAAGAAGCTTCCACTGAACAAGGAGATGGAGCTCATCGAACTTATCGGGCCGTCGGCGCTGTCATTGCAGGGCTACGAGACGGACATACTGGAGACTTCCCGGTCCAAGGAGCTGAAGATCGTGGCTGAGGCGGCTCTCGAGGAGAAGGTCGTGGCGGTGAAGCCGGTCAAGGCCAAGGTCGGACCGACCTTCAAGGCCAAGGGGAAGGAGGTCCTGCAGCTGCTGGAATCGATCGAGCCGCAGCAGGCTGCGGCCGCCTTGGAGCGCGGGGCATTGGAGCTCACGCTGTCCGACGGCAGTACTGTCTCGCTGGATCAGAGCTTCGTCGAGGTGCAGAAGAAGCTTACTCTCGAGGGGAAGGCGGTGGAGACCCTGCAGGTCCGGGACGTGCTCATCGCCCTCTCCCCGTGAGGCCTTTCCAGCAGGTGAAAATGGACCTGCCAGACCGGTAAGGTTTAAATGGAATGAGGATATACACAGGAGCACAAGCGGGCGTAGTGTAGTTGGTTATCACTTAACCTTGCCAAGGTTAGAACACGGGTTCGAATCCCGTCGCCCGCACCAGTTTTCCTATCTAGCAAGATGAAAACGATTCCTAAAGTTTGCATCTTTGGGATTGGTCATTTTCCATCTACTTTCATCAGAATATTCAACTAATCCGACATTTCTTTCCAGTTTGGGTGGGCTGAGATGGTGAAAGACACCATTTGCGGGACCGTTGATACCTCCAATCCGGTCGGTGAGTTCTTCGTACGTGTCATCCTCGCTCTTGAAGGTCGAGATTAGAGAGGAAACAGACCGCCGAGCGCGTGAAGGAAGGTATCGCTCGAAGAATGCACGAAGGCGAAGGATGGGGGCAGAAGGCGAGGACCGACGTCAATACCTCCCTTGCCATTGAGCTCCTCAAGGTACGCGGATCGCTCTCTGCAGTAGCCAAGGAGCTAGGTGTCCCTCGAAATACGCTTAGGGAGCACTTCGAGCGGGATGGTGTCGATTACAAGACACACCTCCCCTGTCGGAATACCCCTTCCTCGAAAAGCAGGAGTAATTTAAATGTCCAGATCGGAATGAGACCTGACGGCGCAGAGGTCTCCGCCGACATCCCTAACGAGGTTTCCGGAGATTCGGCATGAACTCTTGGGGGCATGTGCAATTCTCCTTGATGTTCACCGCCCTGGTGATTCTCCCTATTACTGGGGGTGATCCTCTTTGAACGAATCAGGAGAAGAGGGCGGTCGAGATGATGGCCGAGACGGAAGAGAGCAAGGTCGTTTCCATCCAGATTAGGCTCATTCCAATGCAAGCGGAACGGCTTGAAAAGCTGTATCGTATCTTCAGCCTGACGAAGTCAGATGTTACCGACGCCACGCTTGAGGTGTCCTCCAAGGTCGGGCAGGATGAGATCAGGAGGAAGGTAGTTAAACGGTCGCTGAACAGGATTCACCGGAAGGCAGGGAAATGAAACACTTTCACCACACGTCTGATTTAACGATGAATAAAAAAAGAAATGAGGTTGGGTTAAGAGGTTTAAACCTCGGCCTGGATGGCCTGATAGGTCAGCGTGAAGTGTGCGCTCTCCAGGTACGGAGTGATCTGCATCCAGTAGAACATATCAGTGATGTCATTGGAATGGATGACCATGCTGGAGGTCCAAGTGCTGCTATCAACCTGGGTCCCATCCTGAACATTCAGGTTGATATAGGTGGCACCAGTGCCAGGAGTCATAGTGCCGGGGCCGGAATGGCTCCCAATGTAGCCGATCGTGATGTCGCTACCCACGAACGCCTTATCGCAAGTCACGGTCACCCTGATGTCGTACCGTGGTTGAGATTCGCCGGTGTAGGAAGAGTAGAACATCTCCCCATAGTGGTTGGCAGGAACGGCCGTGGTGTAAGTCCAAGCTTCCATACCGGTGGTGCCAGAGTAAGTGGTGTGATAGTCGAACGAGGTGGTAATGCTTATGTTGACCGGATAGGTGGTAACTTCCTGCGAGCCATTGGTCCTGGGCATCGACAGTATGAGCACGGCCGCGCTGACGAATATGGTGGCCATGCAGATACATCCGATCAACATCAGAAGGCTTGATCCGGTTAGCTTGCTTCTCTTGAAATTCATGTTACCCATCTCATGTCATCCGGAGGGGTTTACCCTCCAAACCTGTTGCAAAATCCATTGGATTAGGACTTAAAGACATGTTTATTAATATTAATAGTGATAATGATAATGGCCAGATAATTATTGGGCGTGTTGGGAGAGTGCGCGGTGGAATCTGCTTAGCTTTTACACCGAATTGTTCTCCTCAAGCTCCACTTCCCGCTCTGAATAATCCATTGAATAATGCAGCTCCATAGTATCCATAGGAAGGTGAAATTATTCAACGGTCGTTGATCTGGCTCAATATCACTTTTCGAGTAAGGTTCGACACCGACGTACATGAAAAATATTCAAAATTCATTTCTCTGGCAGTATAGAATAAAATAGTGAAAACATTTAGAATACTATTTGAATACATTATTCGGGTCTCTAAAACGGCGATCTACGAATCTTGTTTTCGACCAAGTTACCAGCGATTTATAGACATTATGCAGTCAAAGAAGTGGACGAACAACCAAATCTGTTTGAATTGAGGATTCATGCGACAAACTTCTTTTCTACACCCACTTGATAATTATTTGGATGTTACTTATTATCATTATTAATATTAATGAGCATCACTTTAAGCCTCGATTAAGCGGATGTTCTACCAAGTCTGGAAGTTTATCACTCCCAGATCGTTTGAGATGGGAACATGAATCTTAAGAAAAGCAAGGTTACTGGAACGAGCCTCTTCATGTTGCTCGGGGCAATTGGTTTTGTGAGCTTGATTGTATCCGCAGCCATCATATGGGACAGCATTCAAACCGATTCAAAGGACCCTCAGGTCGTCTACCTTCTTCAAACCGATAACGAGTGGAACGAAATTACAGATTCCTATGCTGTCGGTGATCAGTACAATGTGACTATGACCGCCAACTATGGAGGAAGTTCCACCTCAACATACTACATTACGATAACTGAGTCCTCTACCGGAACCAAGTCTACGGGTGACTTTACCGTAACGATGACGGTGGATGGCGATACGGTCGGAGTAGCCGAATATTCGACTGGTGTATACGGCAGCGTAGGCCTGACCGCCACGCCTGGCACATCTCAAACCATCGTCGTGACCATCGAGCCCGAATTTGGTTCGCTCGACCTGTCCGGCGTATCCTGGACTATCGCTGCAGGGAACACCGATCCATACGTCCCGCTGTAATCCAAACCCATTTCTAAACTCTTCTTTTATTCTATTTTCGGGCATTCATTATTTTGGAATCGAGGGACTCTGGGATCAGTAAGTGCCATTGTATTATTGCACGGCAAATGGGCTGATCGAGAAACGGTTTTGACTGTTTCAGGACAAACCTTATTCAACGAAGCCGATAAGCGGTTAATATACCTCTTTGGCCAGCGATCCATCGACATTAGGTTATCAAAGTAGTGGACGAACAACTACATCTTTTTTTGACTGGAGGCAAATGCAACAAACTATTTTCGACCGAAAATCGTTCTCCTCGCGCCCTGTTCCCTCCATTTCATAATGCGTTGCATAACCGACCCAATAGTACCACAGTATGCAACGAACTATGCAAAGTCGGTACATCTAGCCACTTTACTAAACCCGGTAACAGATAAGTTTAAACCATGAAAATAATACAAATCCACTTTTCTACCAAGTCATAAAAGCAGATGGAAAATGTACTGGTCATGTGTCGGGGAACAGTTATCTTACATGCTCGTTGCATACTACTTTGCTAATTCATCTGGCTGTATTTTCTACTTCCCAACTTCATTATTATCAATATCATTTATTTGTACAATAGTATAATAGAAATGGTCATCCTCGATTACTAGATCATATGGCACTTAGTATGGTGGGTAATGTTGCCAATGCAAGAAGGAACAATCAGATATTATGGCCATTGGTGTTCATCATCATGTTTCTGCTTGGGTTTTTCACCGGCTACAATGGAAGTATCAGTGAAACCTACAGTTCATGGTTCGTGAAGATCGAGTTAGCGTTCATCGCTTCGATTCTGATGCTTGGTCTACTCTCTGGAATTAGCCTTTATGCAAGCAGGAATATCGACCTTGGAATGGTCTCTAGGACTAATGCAGATCAGTATCTCTGGATGTCTTCGATGTGCTATGCCATATCGGCTGGCATTGGCTTTGTGCTATTGCTCATTACTAATCCGGATACTGGCAGGGATTCAATGATCTATGGCCTCTATGGAGGCATGATGGTCATGATATTATTCGGAATACTGACGCTCGGCATCTTTACTTGGTTTGCATCAAGGAACCTGAGCCGCCTCATCGATGAAGATATGAGCGAACACAAGTGAGCCACTTTCGGAGCCGTTGCGATCGTATTGTCAAAATTGAGGTAACGGGAAAAACACGACGGCCATCATCCTTTTTTTCTAATGCCTGCACAAGGAGTGCTTCGAGAGGGTGACCATCGCCTAGAAGTAACGGCAATCGGTGAATGATCACACTCGATTGTTATCCATATCATTCTCTTAACATATAATGATGGCATAATTTTTTACTCAGAGCATTTTGATGACCTAACAATGGATTAGCCTCTGCCCAGAATGAATCAAATCAAAGGGATGGGAAAACATGAGCAAACAGATTATAGAACGGAGCGAGTGTCCTTATAACTCAGGGCGAAGCCGGAAAACGAGGTTGTCTTCTTTCCCCTGCCGAGAGAGGTGAGGGGATGAGCAAAGCAATCGATGTCTTGATAGTTGAAGACAACCCGGCGGATGTGCTGTTCATGAATGAGCTTCTGGCGGACGCCAACGTGCCAATCTCTGTCACCGTTGCCAACGATGGGCGAGAGGCACTGGATATTCTTGAGGGGCAGAGGATCCTTGGCAGCCCGTTTCCCGACATGGTTATCCTGGACTTGAATATGCCCAGGGTCAATGGTTTCGAGGTACTGAGGGCTATAAGAGAGATTCAGGGATTCCACGGCATTCCTGTCATTGTGATGACTGGTTCCAGGAACCAGGATGACGAGGCCAGGGCACGATACCTAGGTGCAACAGATTATCGCGTAAAGCCCGCCACCACCAACGAGATAGATGCTGCCATACTGTGGCTCAGGGGGATTCTTGTACCACTACTCGCGTTGAAGTCAAAAACAGAGCAACCTCATAGCATGGGTGTATCGAACGCAGGCATGAAAATTAGGTTCATTGCCTGTGAGATGCAGCCATATCGTCCTTTTTTTGATGGCAGGGATCTTGTTCCCTTCATTGAGCCATATGGCCCAAGATAATGAGAGATCAATTCTAAAGACCCCCATGAGGACGTTATCGAGAACTCCTCACTGATGCTCAAACTGGAATGGTGAAATAGAACGTCGTCCCCTTGCCTGGTTCGCTCTCGAACCATATGCGGCCGCCATGACGCTCTACGATCTTCTTCGAGATCGCCAGACCAATGCCCGTTCCAGTGTACTCTTCCCTGGTATGCAACCGCGAGAACATCCTGAACAACTTATCTGCATACTGTGGATCGATCCCTATTCCGTTGTCCTTCACCGAGAACACGTACTCATTGTCGTAGGTGACAGCCGAAACCTCGACTGTTGGCGACCTGCCATCATGAAATTTAATAGAATTGGATACCAGGTTCGTCATAATCTGCTTCATCTGAACATCATCGGCCCGAACCACTGGTAGGGGTTCGATCAAAAGCTTCGCGTTAGCATCTCCGATGGCGATGTGCAGGTCTTCCACCACCACTTTTACGACCTCATTCATGTCAACATCCTTTAGCTCGATCGGTCGTGCATCGACACGTGAGAACTCCAGCAGGTCGTCGATGAGCTCTCTCATTCTCATCGAGCCATCGATCGCCATGCTCATGAACTCCTTCGCTTTTGGCGGAAGCTCTTCCCCATACCTCTTTTTCGTAAGACTGAGGTAGGAGGTTACCATCCGCAACGGTTCCTGGAGGTCGTGGGAAGCAACGTAAGCGAATTGCTGCAACTCATCGTTAGAGCGCTTCATCTTATCCTCAGCCCGCCTGCGCTCGGTGACATCGTGGATGATGGAGTACAAGAGCTTTCGGCCATTTACAGTGATGGGGCCGGAGAATACTTCGACATCGCGGATCTCTCCGTTCGCCAAGACATGTTGAAAATTGAAGCAGCGCTTCTCGCCCGACAGGGACCTCCCCATCTCCGCCCGAACCTCTCCCGGCGGTAGAGTATTGATATCCATGGTCTTCAGCTCAGTGAGCTTGTCGAGTGAGTGACCGTAGTATTCGCTAGCGGCGCGGTTGGCATCGACTATCCGACCAGAGGAGGGGTCTATGAGCAACATGACCGAGCTGTTCTCCTTGAACAGGCTGCGGTACTTGGCCTCGCTCTCCCCGAGCGCTTCCCGCTCTTCCAATTGATGCATAGCCAGCGAGATGTAGCCGGCGACCTCCTGCATCGTTGCCAGCTCTTCGTCGGTGAACTGCGGCCTGGACTTGGTGCCGAAGGAGAGCGTACCGATGATCCTGTCGCCTATCATCAGAGGATTGCATGCATAAGCTTGGACGCCCTGAGAACGTTGGAATGGCGTCCGATCATCATCACTCGTTAGGATATCGCCTACATTTATCCCCTTACCGCTCTGGGCAACTCGACCACAGACCGCTTCTCCATAATTGAGGTGACCCATGTTGGTCATCTCTTCGGCCGGGACACCTGTGTATGCGTTGAGCGTAATTCCGCCGCATTGTTTGTCTACAAGATAGTTGAAGAAGACATCGCAATCAAGGAACTCCATGGTGCTCTTCGCCAGATCATCGATCACGGATTGAGTGTCGGTCGTGGACAGAAGCTTGCCGGCTATATCCTTCATGAGCTCATCCTTCTTCTGTCGCCACTTCAATGCTTCCTCTGCTCTGGCCCTTGCGGTATAGTCCATTATGAACGACAATACTGAGGACATTTTACCTTGGGCATCATAGAGAACGGTATTGTACCAGGTGCAGTACAGAACCTTACCATCCTTGGAAATGTTGCGGTTGGAAGATACGACCCTCTTGCTGATCCCGTCGGTCAGCTTCCCCATCGTTCTTTCAACAATAGGTACGTCATCGGGGTGTATCAGGTTCAGATTCATGATCAACCTGCCCAGCGTTTCTTCTGCCGTGTAACCGAATAACCTTTCAGATTCACCGGCCCAACGGGTCACGATAAAATCTCTATCCCACTCAACGACTGCGAGGGGGGAATTCTCGATCTGAGAGCGAAGGCTTTCTTCGCTCATCCTCAGCGCTTCCTCTGCATTCTTGCGCCTTGAGATGTCTCTGATAATCGAACTGGCTTTTTTCACTCCGTCGAAGTCTTCGAACACGCTTGAGGTGACCTCACCTGAAAAAGTGGAGCCGTCTTTACGCCGATAGGTCAGCTCTGCCCTTGTGCTCCCATTCACAGAGCGCTCACGTAATGTTGCATCCAGGCGCCCATCTTGAACGACTATCCCATCCCGTCCTGCGGCTTTGAGCTCATCCTCGGTCATACCAAACATATGCTGTGCTGCAGGATTCGCTTCGAGGATAGTACCATCAGTTTTCGTCAGGAAGACCGCATCAAGACTATTGTCGAATAGAGATCGATAACGGCGTTCATGATCCGCTTCCTTGCTCGATTGCTGAGGATCAATATCTCTTTCCTGAGTATTCGGGCACATCTGGCTGACCATCCAATTATCCATCAGGCTTGAACTTATTGGTTTAGAACAGAGTGCCCCATTCCCTTTCCCATCATCGATAAAGGCCTTGATATAATAAAAAGTAGCTTCAACATTCTATCATAAGCAACCGCTTTTTTAGATTCTATCTTCATCCCCTCATCAGCAATCTTGTTCATCGACACCAGAAATATCGTTGTCAGACCGATGGATAATGATAAAGTGCCCCTTTGCCAGTATAGATGAGTCGATAAGCGCCGAGGAGATTACGCTTCGGCCGAAAATAGGTGCCTATTATTTCTCAATCATCATTGTTAAAGGTTTGAAAATCTCACTCCTCGCCCATCCTGGTAGTGACGATGCGCGGGAGGGACATCGACTCCAACGACCCGCTCGCTACTCCCTTGTGGCCTTCCCCACAAATGAAGCAAGAAGGAGGATAGCTTCGTATGGCCTGATTAATTACCATGCATTTTACTATCCGCCTAGCGTAACGTCCTGTTCCTGGAACCACTCCAGCGCGGCCAATACATGTTCATCTCGGTAATCGGGCCACAGTTCGTCGATGACATACATGTCTGAATAGACCGACTGGACCGGCAGGAATCCGCTCAATCGCATTCTTCCACCCCATCTGAGAATGAGATCGATGCGAGACACCTCTGAGGAACCAAGCCTGCTGATTATTCCGTCACCATCCGTTCCCCTTGATCGGAATTGCTCGAGGTCCCATTGCCAGCTGTAATTTACAAGAACATTGGTCTTCAGCAATCCGCGACCAAAGACGGTTCTATTTGTGAATGGTAAAAGCTCCGAAGGAAACATCGAGGAACTAGTGTTTCCGATGACCATCAGTGCCAGATCCTTGTCATATAGCTGGTGAGCGGCCTGGACCAATATTCCTTGGAAGGCTTTCCTCTGGACCTCAGGTCTCTTGGTGTTATCCTGGGTGAATCCGTAGAAAGTAATCTCCTCCACTCCCAACTTGATGCATAAATCGCAAAGTCTAAAACTGGGCTCAAGGCCGAATTGGTAACCTTCATGCTTCTGCATCCCGCTCTTGATGGCCCATCTTCTATTCCCATCGGGGATCACACCAATATGCCGAGGAATCCTATAAAGATGTGAAAAATCAACTTCTTTCCTCGCCTTACTAATAACCGCTTGGGCAGCCCCCTTAACAGCCGTCATCTTATTTCCATACGATTTTCCAACGCGAGATAGAAGTATTTTGCGCCAATGATCTTACGTTTATATTGACACGGGCCAGAAGTTGGAGATGGGATGTATTTCATCAGTATAGTACGTAACTCTTAGCAAAATACACTAATCTACAACTTTAGATTGAGGGCACCAGGATACTTGGTCGCTCTAGGCCTTCCCATTCGTGATGATGCCACCGCATAAAGGATTGCTGAACGTGAGCAGTCACCCTCGAGATGTGTGGCTCCCTTAGCTAGCCTTCCAATCGCACTTGGTGCGTTAGGCAAGCCTGCACCGTTCTCGTCGGCCTCGCCGTGTGTGATGTTTGCCCCATCTGGAGCGCAGTCAGAGGCTCTGATATCATTTCGTCCGAAGTCCGGCATCAAGTAATATGTCATTACTCTCGGCCTTGAAGCCATGAAATGATCTCCCAGCAGCAATAGTACCAAGATGGGCGCCATTAATGGCGAGGCGTCCGCTTCTCCCTTTGAGCGTAACTGAAATTAAAAAATCATTTTCATTTTGAGAGAGAGCGGTAAAACGATAAGTTGTGAGAAAGACGCTGAAAGCGCTTGCAATCCTTTAATAAAGGTGGTTCAGACCGATTTCATCGCGCATAAGCGCTTGATAGATGAGGTATGAACCATGGCAAAAGAAGGAATGAGTAGAATATGGTGGGGCCGAACAGCGTTCGGCATCATCGCCCTGATATTCGGCCTGGCGTTCATCTTTGTACCAGGGATCACTTTGACAATATTTTTGATCATATTCGGCATTTTCATGCTGGTAGCGGGTTTCATTCTCCTCGGATTTAGCCGATCCAGGAAAATAGGGACGCATAGAACGCTGAACCTCGTGGAAGGTGTCCTGGATATTATCATCGGATTGGCGGCGATCTTTTTACCAGGAGTGACCGCGGTGGCAGCCGTGTATATCGTCGGAATTTTTGCCATTATCGCGGGCATTCTTCAGATCGCTGAGGGCGCCATCGCTCCAAGAAGGACTCAAACTTTCGGAACTTCCAATCGCTGGTTGCTGGTACTGTCGGGAGCATGGGCCCTGATCATAGGCATTCTGCTGGTGATATATCCAGGAACTGGAATATTGGCTCTGCTGATCTTGGTTGGCATCTTCTTGGTGATCTTAGGCATCATCAATATCTTAGGTGGCCTAAGGATGCGCTCGGCAGGCAGTCCAGCAACGGTCAGGGAATAAACCTCTTCGTTCAATTTTTCTGATACGTGCTGCGACAAAATATTCAAAGGAAATTGACAGATATCGGTGGCATATCTCTGGCAATTGCCAACAGGGAGAAGATCACTTGGTATGGTGAACGTCAGGTTTCACAGGTCGACACCTGGCTGGCGCAATGGTGATCCGAGTCGACGTCATTAATCGATTTGCTTGACCGGCGGACAGCCCCAAGGTCAGGAGCATACCCCCGCTTGAGTGGATGAGTATGAAACTAAACCATTCATCAACGTTCTAAAATCTTGTTTCAATCCACTAAAGCAGCTCCCAGTTTTCTTCCGCCCCATATCACCATGTCCCCAAATCACACCGGAGGCCCCGACCTAGATCGCTCGGCGATCATACTGATAGGACACTAGGCACGGCAGACTGGGGAGGGGGACTGAAAGCGAAATAAGCCTGTGAGTGAGCCAGATGATTTCATTCTGCCTTCAGGTTGCCCGATTTCAGGTAATGATGCGATAAGTAACTTATACGCTGGACCATATGCAAAAGGATGCCAATACAAGGAGGCCAGTACCATCATCGATGAACCCGCCTCGGATAAGGCGACCGCCATTGAATACGAGGGGGTGAGAGGATGGAAATAATGAGAGGATCAATATGAGTTGGGAATCGCTGCCTGCCGGGACAAAGGAGAACTACGATAGGGAAAGGGAAAACATCAAGAGGATGTTCGTTGACGGAAAACATGAATACGTGCCCATAGGCCCGCTGGTCGGCGGCTATGCAGCCACCGCTCACAACCACTCCCTGTACGAATATTACATGGAACCGGAAATGGCCATCGCCTGGCAGCTGGACACCGCTCGGATGTACGGCATCATGCCGTATCTGAACTGGAACTATGCAGTCTACTGGAATGAGGATTATGGGGGCACCATAAAGATGCCTACCGGCCCCATGTCCGCTCCCAGCATACTCACATACCCCGCGGACACGGTGGAGAAGGCGGATAAGCTCGAACCCTTGTCGCCCGAGGAACTGGCAAAGGGGCCGACGATGGCACGGCACGTCAGGGGGCTCAAGGCGGTGGAGATGTACTCGGGCAAAGGTTACAAGCCATGGCAGTTCATCTATGAGCCGTTCGTCATCGGAAGCTTCTGGGTGTCGCCAGAGAACATGCTCATGTGGGTCATCCAGGAACCTGACCTCATGCACAGCCTCATGAGGAAGGTAGTAACCCATTGCATCAACGCCTGCGAGGCGGTGAGCCAACTTTATCCCGGAAAGCCGTTCAAAACATCCTGCGCCACCCTGCTGGCCAACAGCTCGACGATGTCGGTCGACCAGTGCAAGGAGTTCGCCACCGACTACATGAAGGATGCACTGGAGAAGATCATAAAGATAGGTGCGGGGACGACCGGGATCTTCTACCACCAGTGCGGCGACCACGGACAGGACTACCATCTATGCCAGGACATGCCCTTCCCGCCCGGGTCGGTCATGCATGCCGCATATGATGGGACGCAGCCCATCGACCTCCTAAAGGTGGCAAAAATCTACGAGAACAAGTGCTGCATGATGGGCAACACCGACACCCTTCTGGCGTTCAGTGGCACGCCCAAGCAGGTCTACGATCAGGCGTACAAGGACGCCATGCGCTACAAGCACTTCAAGAACGGTTTCATCGCCAGTATGGCCTGCGAGTGTCCTCCCCTGATGTCTGCGGCGAATTTCGAGGCGTTCGTCCGGGGTTCGAGAGACGGGGGCAAGATGAGGGAGTGAAGGGGCCCTCGCCCCCCCCCTCTTTTTTCAATGGCAACTAATGAGAATCCTGAACCCTCCCGCCGGAGATTATCATCTCGGCCATCATGGTATCGACCGTAGTGATGACTCCTCCGTCGATCTTGGTGATCTTTCCCTTGATATCCATCAGGACCACCTTGCCATCCTTGATTTTGGCCTTGATAATATTCCTGGCCACCTCCTTTCTGTCCTTACCACTGTCCAATAGTACTGTGAACTCACACATCTGATTCCCCTCGGCATTAACCGCTCATCATCACATTGATCAGCGATTCGATGTCCTTCACCACAAGAGAGCTGGGGGCGTCGTCCAAGATCGATGTACAGTTGCGGTCCGCTTTTCTGACCGCATCGTCGCTCCTTATGGTCACGATGTCCTTTCGATCCAACTTCAATTCCCTCCTGACCATATCGAGGTCGGCTTCGTTCTCCAGTTTGTTCAATACGAGCAGCGATCGAGATATCTGCAGGTCATTGCTCAATCTGAGCACTTGGCGGGTCACTTCCATCGCCTTGGGCATCGCCTCGGTGACCACAAGGTTGCAGTCGAAACAGGTAGCGAGACCCCGACCCAATATCTCAGGTCCAGCTTGGGAGTCGACGATGACGATATCATATCCTCGGGGCTCGTCCGAGAGCGATTGGATGATTACCTTTACTAGAGATATGGGGGAGCACAGGCAACCGGACCCGCCTGAGGGTATGGTGCCCATGATAACGACCTTGACACCGTCCACCGTGTCGGCAGAGTGCTCAGCTATAATCTCATCTATGTCGAGCTCTTCATCATGACACCCATCGAGTTCCTCTGAAATCGCGGCCTTGTCCTCGGTGAGCGTTGCTATGTCCCTAAACGGTATCCCAAGCGTCATTGCCAGGTTCATACTGGGATCGGTGTCGAATACAAGGACCTTCTTGCCCCCTTTAGCCAGCAGGCGCGATAGAGTGGAAACGATCGTAGTTTTTCCCACGCCCCCCTTTCCCGTGGCGATTATCTTCATCATCTTCAGCGGATCTCCATGGTCAAGGTTGTAACGTAGACCGTTTCATCGAACTCATCACTGACTTTCTTGGTCTCATCGCGGTGACGAACCAAGAACATCCAAGTACCCTTGCTATCTATGGTAACCGCAGCCTTTCCCTTCATCACATCGACCATCGATTCCTTGCCGGAGTCCTTGCAATAGGCCTTCATCTGCCCAGCGAGAAGGTTCTTTTTCTCGTATTTTACAGTGAACAATGCAGTGTCACCCAATTTGACCTCTCGGGCCGGGGGGAGGATATCAAGAGTCGTATGAGCTTTCGGTGCGAACCTGCCGTCGGCTTTGACGGATATTATTCTCTTGGCTACAAGCTTGTAGGCTCCAGAATAGGCGACGTCGCCGACCTTGGCCTTCGCGCCCATCTTCCAATCTCCCTTCGAGTCGCGGCACCAGACTGATGATGAGTCTGTATAGAATGTGTAGTCTCCATCTACGGTCCTCGGGCAAGAGATTTTCCAACCGTTCTTCTCTTCCACGCCTATAGCCATCTCTCTGAGCGACTTGTTCGGCGTGTATACAAAAGGATTCACGTAATCCTTTGGTGCTATGCCGTCGACACTCATATTATGTCCGTACCGCAGGTGGCAGGAGATGTTTATCCCTCGGTTCGAAGACGTGTCGAGCCAAAGCTCGTGTCCGTAGTACACCTTGCTAAGTTTCTCAAGTAGGCGTTTATCCAAGTTCCTATTCATACGATCCATCATATTATAATCCATTTTCATATCGCCCCATGTCACAATGATAGCATTTTGCTATCGGCCAGCGCATAGTATTACGAATATAAAAAAAGTATTACCGCATTGAGATAGCTATAGTTGCAGCCCTTTAAAATATCGATCGGGGAGACCGGCATGGAGGCTAGATCATGCAGGTGTGGCCAAGGTGTCCTCTCCAACACATATGCGATTAATGAGGGGGAGATGAGGGTTGCCTATTGAAAAACCACCTTTCTCAGCCTGAGCACCACCTTTGTAATAGAAATGATTGGAAATGGCGGTAAGAGGGTTGCTTTGTAAGGAGGTTACTGAACACGAGCGAAGTAAGACAAAGGGGTCCGCCATTTCCATAGACCAGAATGTGCGTGTTACTATTTTAAAATTCGTAATACTCTTGAGGTTTGATAATGCCATAAGTAAATAATGATCACAGCTGGATCATAAGAATATTGAAAACTGGCAGCATTTGATTGCCCAAAGAAAGCTGCAGTGGAAAAAGTCATTTTCAGAGGAGAATTTATCCCGACCACCTAGGTTACGAGAAAACAGGAGATGAGGGCACATTTTTTCTTCAATGATAGATATCTGGAACAAGAAACGAAGCTTTTTGTGATGGCCAACCTTTTCAATAGTCATGGAGGAGATAACACGGATGGGAATCTCCCTGGAACCAGAACTCTTGAACAGATTCGATAGGTACATCAAGCGAAAAGGCTACCCCACCAGATCTGAAGCGTTCCGCGAGCTTATTAATGAGGCCCTGACGAGAGAGGCGTTAAAAGATGAGAGCACACAGGCCGTCGGAGCAATAGTCCTCCATTATCACCACCATGGAGGGAGTTCGACCGAGAAACTCATCGAAGCTCAGCATAACCATCACAATGTTATCTCTTCGAGCGTTCATGTTCACCTTGACCGAGAAAAATGCCTCGAGGTGTTGATTGTACAGGGCCCTGTCCTCGAGGTTAACAAACTGTCGGAGGAGCTTACCAAGGCCAAGGGCGTGTTGCATGCTGGGCCAGTGCTATTCTCAACCAGTTCTTCAGAACAGTGCCGTCAGGACCACAATGCATGGCCGGGAATTCGAAGCTCTATGGATTGAAGCGACGCCTCCGAGCCATCCACACACATCGCTGGCGATCACACCTCCTTCAGAGACCCATTCTGAAACTTCAATATGCGGTCGCAGGTGGCCTTGAGGACGTCCTCGTCATGGGAGATCATCAGATAGGATACCCCAGTCTCCTCCTGTATCTTTTGCATTAGTCTTAGGACCTGAGCCTGGGTCGACACATCCAGCATAGAGGTTGCCTCATCCGCCACGATCAGCTCTGGACGTAAAGCTATGACTCTCGCTAGAACCGCCCTCTGGATCTCTCCACCGCTCAGCTGATGAGGATATCTCTGAAGGTGAATGTCCCGAAGCCCGACCATCTCTACCAACCGGGATACCTCCTTTCTTATCTCTTCTTTATCCCCCTTCTTCTGAATGATCAATGGTTCGGCGACACAGTCATACAACTTCGATCTGGGATCGATGGAGGTCTCTGGATTCTGGAAGATCATTTGCAGCTTGCTACGATATCTCCTAAACTCTCGACGGCCCATTTCGTTGATATCATGGCCCTTGTAGAGAATTTGTCCGGATGTGGGCCGATCCAATTTTACGAGCATTCGTCCCACAGTTGTCTTGCCTCCTCCGCTGTCTCCGTATAGGCCCAGGGTCTCGTGAGCGCTTATCGTGAAATTGATATTTTCAAAGATTTTCACCTTTCCATAGTATTTTGAAAGATCGGTGACTTCCATCATGGTCGACATCTTACCCACACTCCTTCTTGTTCGCTAAGATCGGGATGTATTGCCTTGCATTCGGCGCAGCGCTTCGCGCTTTCGCAGCGATCGTAGAACCGGCAGCCCGGTGGTAGGTCCGTGAGGTTAGGGGAAAAGCCCAGCATCGGCATCATACCATTTTTGGGCACGGATCGGATCAACCCCTGAGTATATGGGTGTCGAGGATGCTTGATGACCTCCTCGGTTCTCCCCATCTCGATGATTTCTCCCGCATAGATGACCGCGATCTTATCGCATATCTCCTCGGCCAGGTCGATATCGTGAGTTATGACCAGCAGGGCCCTTTCCTCATCCCCTATGCCTTTTAACAGCTGGGCTACGTTATCTCGCGAGCTTCTATCGAGCCCCTTGGTAGGCTCGTCGGCAACAATCAGACGAGGATGAGCAGTCATGGACACCCCTACCAAGATCCTCTGTTTCATCCCTCCTGATAACTGGTGGGGATATTGCCGCGCCACGCGTTCGGGGTCCTGAAGGTTGAGCTTACGCAGGATCCCAACCGATCGGGCCCAAGCCTCTTTTTCCCCCATCTTTTGTTCGTAGAACACCTCGGCGATCTGCTCCGCGTTCTTCATCAAGGGATCGAGGGAACCCGAGGGGTTCTGCGGCACGAGGAAAATGGAATCTCGTCGGACATGCTGCATATCTCGCTCACTTTTTGTTATGAGATCCTCACCGTCGAAGAAAATACTCCCCGTCATTCGGGCCGATGCTGGCAAGAGCTTCAGGATCGACATCCCAATCACCGACTTGCCCGAACCGCTCTCCCCGATCATGCCGAAGGTCTCTCCCTTTTCAATTGTGAGAGAGACATCGCAGGCTGCCTTGACCTCACCGCGAGAGGTTGTAAAGCCAACGTTCAGACCACTGATCTCAAGCATTGCCAAGTTCGCCCTCCTCCTTCTTTGGGTCAAGAACATCTCTTAGGCTGTCACCCAACAGGCTGAACAGAACTACAACCAGCGTAATGGCCAATCCAGGGCCGAGGATCACATAGGGCGCGGACCGGATGTACTCCTTGCCCAAGCTGATCATGGAGCCCCACTCCGGAATGTACGCGGGGATGCCCAAGCCAAGAAAGCTCAGTGACGCCGCGGCCAGGATGACGTGCCCCATGTCAATGGTAGCGAGCACGATGACCGGGGCGATGGAGTTGGGCAGGATATGCTTGATCATGATCCTCATACGGCTCGATCCGACGAGCTTCGAGGATGCGATATAATCATTGTTCTTCACCGTCAACACTTGTCCCCGCGTGAGACGGGCATAGCTGGCCCAGTGGACTATGGAGAGGGCAAGAATCAGATTAAACACTCCCGCTCCCATTACGCCGATCAAAGCCAACGATAGGATGATCCCTGGAAAGGAGATGAGCACGTCAATGACTCTGCTTATTGCACCATCGGTCCATCCACCGAAGTACCCTGCGAGGCTGCCTGCAGCCACACCGAAGGTCAGCGAGACGGCAACGACCGCCCCGGCGATGAACAGCGAAGTCTGAGCTCCGTACAGCACCCTGCTGAAGATGTCTCTGCCCAGGTAGTCGGTGCCCATCAGATGAGACATGGAGGGACTTTGCAAACGGTTTGTAAGGTTCTGCTCGGCTGGGTCGTAGGGTGAGATGAACGGCGCGAATACCGCCAACAAGGTGATGGTCCCCAGCAGGAGAAGACAGAATAATATCATCCGGTTGCCCTTGATCTTTGACCAGATCTCCCTTCCAGGGACGATCCCTACGAGATCGTCGATCAATTTCTTTCGCTGTTCGAAAAGTTCCATCTTATCCGCTCCTAATGCGTGGGTCGATGAGCGTGTAGAGAACGTCGACCACCAGACTAACCAAGACGAACATGATCACGATTACCACGACCACGCCCATTACTACTGGTATGTCTTTAGCCAGCACAGAGTTAGCTAATAGATTGCCCAATCCGGGCCAATTGAATATGCTTTCTATGATAACCGTGCCTCCGAGCAAACCTCCGAACTCTATCCCCAAAACGGTGAGGGTTGGTAGGAGAGCGTTCTTCAGCACATGCCGGCTGATGATGCTGGATACGGGGAGACCTTTGGCCCGAGCGAAAACGATGTATTGTTGCCCCAATGTCTCCAGAACGCTGGTGCGGGTCATGCGGGTGATCACCGCAGCAGGATGAAGGCCGAGGGCCAGAGCTGGCAGTATCATATACTGCAGACCTCCGTATCCTGACGTGGGGAACAATTTGAAGGTAATGGAGAAGACTATGATGAGCATGAGCGCCAGCCAAAAGCTGGGCATAGATGCGTTGAACATCGAGACCATCCTGACCACATAGTCAATCGGTTTGTTGCTTTTCAACGCGCTAATGATCCCCAACGGGATGCCGAGGGCCAGAGCCAGCAGCATTGCCAGGGCAGCCAATGAAATCGTTGGCAGCAGCCGAATGGAGATCATGTCCGATACGGGCTGATGATAGACGTATGAAGTTCCCAGATCGCCATGCATAGCTCCAGAAAGCCAGTGGCCATATTGATCCAGTAATGGTTGATCAAGATTGTATCGTTGCGCGACCTCCTTGATCTGCCAGTCTTGAGCGGATTCGTCAAGGCCTAGGAACGTGTGCCGTAGGACGGTGTCAGCCTGCTCCCCTGGCATGATGTTCATTAGGAAGAAGGTGAGCACTGTGACTGCGACGATGGTAAATAAAAAGGAAAAGGTTTTTTTCAGTACACCTTTCCACATGGCGACACCTACTTTTGCACCTTCATGTCCGGGTTGAGCCGATAGTCATGAGCGGTGGGATCGAAGTGAAACCCTGTTACGTAGTCATACATGACCATGGCCACACCATAGTAGCTGATGTAGATGGCCGGTGCATCGTTGTAAAGGAGGCCTTCGATCTGCTGAGAGTAGTTGTACCTCGCAGTGATGTTCCACTCCGCAGTCATCTTGTTATAAAGGTCGACGACTTCGGGGTTGGAATAGTTCATAGCGTTGAGGCTGCCACCAGGAAGGTAATCACCGAAGACATAGGCAGGATCGGGAACCATGGTCAGCGCCCGGGCCATGATATCGAGGTCCCACTGGCGCTCCTTGCTCTGAGCGGTGTAAGCGCTGTACTCCTTAGCGTCGTAGGTAACGTCAATGCCCATGTCCTTGAGCTGGCCGGCCAAGGCCTCAGCGATGAGCGGCAGTCCTGGCCTATCGGTGTAGGTCAGGATAGAGATGCTCAGCTGCTTGTGGCTTGTCTGGTTGACCAACTTGCCGTTCTCATAGGCAAAGCCCGCTTCGGCGAAGAGCGCCTTGGCCTTGTTGGCATCATACTGGTAGCCGGTGAGGCTCTTGTTGGCCCATGCCATGTCGGGCAGGAATATTCCCTTCGCCGGGCTGCCTACTCCAGAGAGAGCGTTGTCGACAATGCTCTTGCTGTTGATCGAGTAAGCGATGGCATGTCTGACCGTGATATTGTTCCAGGGATCCTTGTCCAGGTTGAAGGCCAGCCTATATACCCGAGGTGTCACGTGTTTCTCGACATTTATGCCCGGCAGAGCGTCAATGGTATTGATCTCGCTCAGAGGCACATCGGCAGTGAAGTCGACCTCGTGGTTCTCTATCGCCAGAGCTCTGGTGTTCGGGTCGGTGATCGGCTTGATGATAAGCTTGTCGAAGTTGACCGCTCCGCCCCACCAATCAGAGTTCTTGACCATGGTCATCTGATGCGTCAAGTTATCATAGCTCTCCATCTCGAATGGGCCGGTGCCGATGGGCTTAACGAACTTGTCACCGCTCACGGAGTCCGTACTTAAAATCACGAAGCTTGAGTATTCCAAGGCTGCAGGAGCAATAGAGTTGGGAGCGGTGGTGTGAATTCGAACGACGTAATCACTTACTATCTCCACATGATCGAGCTTCAGGAGGGATTTGGCGGTCGGGTTGAGGTTGCATGCTCTCTCAAGGGAGAACTTAACGTCCGAAGCCTTCATCTCCTTGCCATTATGGAACATCACATGCTGTCTGAGGTTGAACTCCCAGGTGTTGTTATCGATGTTCTTCCATGACGTGGCGAGCTCTGGCTTCAAGGAGAAATCATCGTTCGATCCGACCAGACACTCACCTACCAGCGCTTTCTCTTTCATAAGCGTTCCATCACCGGCATGTGGGTCCACAGCAGTGATATCCCACAGCTCTCCGACCGTCAGGGTCTTCTCCGAGGTACTGCTGCCCTGATTCATGAGGCCGATCGAGGCAACCGCGACGATGGCCACTACGGCCACGGCCAAGATAGCCAGTATTTTTTTCTGCATTTTTTCCACCTAAACCTTTTTTATTCCTTTCACTAAAAAGTAGTTCCACTTATTGGCGACCCGGTAGCGACGGGGCATGCTCGCGCTCTGGATCCGTCGGATCTCCGTGAGATCAACGGCGGTTACATTCACCAGTCCTGCCTTTTCCATGTATTCACGGGTCTTTTCAGGAGGGACACCACCTGGGTGTGGTAAACGGGAGTTGACATCCCGCCCATAGTAGCCCCCCCATGGATTCTTTCGATCGACGACCGCAATAGCGATGTTCCTCACCGCTCGGCGGAATTTGGTACCGATGGTTCCGTCATTCCATACTCCGTCGATTACGATGACACTACCCCCTACGGTGACGACCCTCATCCACTCCTGAAGCGCCCTCTCTGGATGTGGGAGCGTCCACAGAAGATGTCTGTTTACCACGACATCAAAGGAGCCGGCCCCGAATTGCAAGTTCTCTGCATCTCCGTTTTCGAAGGTAGCATTCAAACCGCGCTGTGAGGCTTTGGTTCTCGCCTTGTTCATCATGTCCTCGGAGAGATCGACACCTTTGACTCCATAGCCCATCTCGGCCAGTAGTAGGCTGATCTCCCCAGTGCCGCATCCAACATCAAGAACACGACATCCTTTCGTAGGCAACGCGGTCCCCAGGTATCGTTTCCAGGCGTCCCTCTCCTCACCATCTTTTATTCCATGTCCAAAATCGGAATCGTAGGTGGATGACGAAAGGTCCCATTTTTTTCGTATCGCCCCTTTGAGCGCTTGGTCCTCCGCGGTCATTTACTCGGCGATAATGCGTACGAGTATTAAGAATTTAAGAATCGTAGCACGATTAGCATATGATATTATATTTCGTGTTATCATAAGTATACCGAATGAAACATGCTGGACGATAATTCTGAAAATTGATATGAAATTCCATGGCATTTTTCATTGCTTTCTCTGTTTCGATAGTAACACTTCAATTTGTGTTACCTCGATAAGGTCCCCGTAATAAGCCCCGCCTAACTATTCGTCAATGTCAGGCTAGGTAATTTTGAAAGAAGCAGTTGATTATGTAAAGCGGCCGAGTTTGGTCCAATTTAGATTTCAACATGTTCAATCAGTGTTTTTTAAAGAGAGACGATATTTTAGACAGGGGAAACCCAGGCAAGAGGGTAGGAGGGATGAATGCAGCGTTCAAGCCATCAGTGATAGCTTTTAGCAATAGTCATCACACCTTCGCCAGCCGGTTTTTGCTAAGTAACTTGAAAGCGTTTCCGGCAGCCTCATGTTGCTGCACATCGAGTACGACATCTTGGATGGGCGACTAACGCCTCAATTTTGGACACGTTATACTTTGAAGTCCGCCAGAAATGCAGTCGATCGATGAGATCAGGACCATCCTTAAGAGTCGGGATTGGAGAAAAATACTTGTCCACGCCTGATTTTTCGCCAATGGGGAGATGATCGTCTGAAGTACTTTGCATATGGCTCCAACATGAACATTGCTCAAATGCGATCGCGATGCCGTGACCGGCGCCCACCCCTCGGTGTCGCCACCCTTGACAACCATCGTCTCATCATCAACGTCGATGGCTATGCATCGATCGTCAAAGCACCTGGTAGCCGGGTTATAGGAGTTCTTTGGGAGATAAGCAGGGACTGCGAAAAAGCCCTCGATGAGTATGAGGAAGTCCCCCGCGGCCTTTACTCAAAGGCGCAAGTATCAGTGAAGATGGCAAATGGCACATCGACGGACGCTTTGGTTTATATTGCATCGGATGAAAGCATCGGGAGTCCGAGGCCAGGATACCTGGAAAAGATCATAATGGGGGCAAAGGAAAACCATCTACCGATCGACTACGTAGAGCGGATCTCGAGGTTGGGGTCCTCGGGACATTTTGTCGAATGAGGCATCTACTTGTACCTTATACCTTCTATCCCCGCTTGATCCTGCTCGACCATAGCAGAACAGGATCAATAATGAACATTAAAAAAGGGTTGTTGGCTCAGGGGCTGAGATGTCGTCACCTGAGCGGCCTGGTTCTATGCTGGTGCCCCCGGCTGGGACCATCGAGCGCAAAGAATGACCCGGGTCTTCGTGGTGATCGACCAAACAACTATTGGACGAGAAGACCTCCAGGGCATGATAGGCGCAGGAGTAATGAGAAAACGGAAAATGCAAGATATTCGTCCCTCAGAGTATCTGTGACGGCCGATGTGGCCCTGCTTTCATCATAATATAATTATAAGATAATAAATTATTATCGAGGTGAGAATAATCGAAGTGATAAAGAGGTCTGGAGAGCGAGAGGAGTTCGATCCTAGAAAGACCATCTCTGCGATAGTCCGATCGGGCGTCGCTCAGGATGAAGCTCAAAAGATCGTCCGGGACTTGGAGCCGCTCTTATACGATGGTATCACCACGGAGGAGATTTACCGCCAAGTGCGCCAGATGATCAAGGGTCCCAGTGCCGCACACTATAGCCTGAAAAAGGCACTGTTCAGACTTGGTCCTGACGGAGAGAACTTCGAGAGCTACATCGCGCGTCTATTTCAGGCCGAGGGGTATTCCACCAAAACGCGCCAGATCCTAAATGGAAAATGCGTGAAACATGAGGTGGACGTGCTTATGGCCCGGGAACAGGAGAAGGTGATGGTAGAGTGCAAGTTCCACAATGATCTGGGATTGAAGTGCAACATCCAGATCGCACTCTATGTATACGCGCGCTTCCTTGATCTCAGAGATACGGAAAAAATCGACCGGCCCATTCTGGTAACAAATACGCGGCTTTCTCTTGATGCTCAGCATTATGCGGAATGTGTCGGCATGGATGTGCTAGGGTGGAAAACTCCCCGGGTGAACGGATTAGAATCATTGGTCAATAAGCACCGACTATTTCCGTTAACGATGCTGGAAATGCACCATCGCGATCAGGCCACATTGCTAGAGAACCATTTCATACTGGTGAAGGACGTCCTCAGTCGCTCGAACGAAGTTAAACTCCTGCTCTCGAAAGAATCGGCAGATGACGTCATCTCCCAGGCGATGACCTTGATGTCAACCTGAGAATCGTTATTATCTATCCAGGGGAAGCCATACTTGCCTGTTCTATAGCAAGGAGCTTCCACATATCGTCGATCGCAATCCCGCCGATCCCGAGACCGCTCAGAAGATGAGCGAAGCCTGAACGACTGACGGGGCAGCAGTCATGCAAAAATGGTATCGACGATAAACCTTGACATATGGTCAGCGATCCACATGCAGCAGGCATCCGACCACTGACAGGGCAGATGTATCTACAAAATGAGTCCTGTGACGGCCAATTGTTGCGAACCTTGGACTATACCTATGTCCAGGGAGCGGGACATGCGTAAGTGTCCTTAACCGCTCGAGAGCAATCGTTCATAAGTTTAATGAAGTTCGATTTTGTAAAAAGTAGGAGGTTATTGCATCACCTCAGCAGGCTGATCGATGCCTTGGGCGCAATGAACCTCATCGAACTCCGATATATGAAAAATATCCATTCGGAAGTGATCTCATGGGTCCGATTGCTCGCTTTTTCAAGGCACTGGTCGGTGCGACGTGGCTCTTCAGCATGCTGATGTGGTCCTATATCGTTCTGAGAATAGTCATCAACGGGGTCGATGTGCACTATCCCTTCATCGACAGCATCCCCGCCTACTCCATCGAGCTCGTAGGTGCGGCATCATTCGGTTTGGCATTCCTGTCCATGCTGACCTATCTCACTCTCTGGGGCAGCCCATTGGCACGACGAAGGAATGGGACGTAAAAAGGATGTGGCATCGGACCGGACGGACCTATGGAGACTAAGCACCTCGGGGAGGAGACCAGAGCATTCTAGCTCGGTCCTCGATAGTGAGAATCGACGACCTCTTTTTAGCCTTGTATGGCTCTTATCCATTCATTGGCGGAAGCAGAAAGCGACAAGGAGCAGGAAAAGGACAAGACGATTAGGGAGCTGTCAGAGCGCATTTCCCAGCTGGAAGCATCTATACGTGAGATCACCAAGCCTTACGCCAACCTGGTGGCTCAGCTGGATCAAGTACAGGGCATTGTCGGCCGCTACTTCCGCCTTTTAGACATCTATCAGACCCACGGGGTCATCTCCATCGAGACCATCCTCCCCCAGGTCAAGGACCCGATATCCAAGGAGATAGTCCGCGTCCTGCTTGACCATCCTGATCTGAACATATCGCAGCTGGCCGACGAGCTAAGGAAGAGGTTGGGGAGCAGCTCCCGTCGCATTGTGCGAGCCAAGCTAACCGAGCTGAAAGGGCAGGGCATTGTAATCGAGAGAAGCGTTAAAAAATTCAAGACCTACTGCGTCTCCGATGAAGTGGTCAGGAAGTGGTCACAAGTGCTCGGTTTGACCAAATAATGTGAACATGATAGTATCAATTACGGGCAGGGGCCCGAACAAG
Source organism: Methanomassiliicoccus sp. (assembly GCA_033485155.1). Taxonomy (NCBI): domain Archaea; kingdom Methanobacteriati; phylum Thermoplasmatota; class Thermoplasmata; order Methanomassiliicoccales; family Methanomassiliicoccaceae; genus Methanomassiliicoccus; species Methanomassiliicoccus sp. The sequence continues at coordinate 13,448 of JAWQJJ010000006.1, read as the reverse complement.
GAGTAATAGAGATGAACGATGAAAGAACACACAAGATGCCGTCCGAGGAGGAGCTAAGAGGAATATTCAAGGTCCTGGGCGAAGAGGTCCCCGGACTGCTGGAAAAGCTGACCAAGATACTGTACGGGGTCAAGGAGAGCGAAGACTTCGGCAAGGCTGTGGGCAACTTCTACAAGGCCCTCAAGGAAGCGGGCATGAGCAATGAGGAAGCGTTCCGTCTGACCCAGGAATACATGGGGAACCTGAATGTGGGCAAAGCCTTCGGCGGATGGGGGCGAGGAATGCAACGAATGAGCGAGGAGAAGGACGAGTAGGGATCAAATATCTCGATCACTAAGAACACTGGGGGATACCTGTGGAACCTGACGATAAGGAAGCGGTGCTGATGGCCGCGGTGCACGCTCCCGGCCTGGTCATGCGGGTCGGGTTGCAGTACCTTAGGATGAAGCGCTCGGCCATCAAGGCCCGTGAGCGATTCTACCGGGAGCTGGTCAAGAGCGGTATGCCGACCGGGGACGCCAAGATCCTGGCCGACGAGTATGCGTCATTGGTCAGTGTGCGGAACCTGGTCCGGACGAAAGCGTTCGGATGGGGCCGGGCGGAGTGGTGATGAGAAAGCACCGTCTCCGAACGGCCATGTTTTCTTGAAGCTCGAGTGAGGGCGGTCCGGCGACCGACCCAGACATGATGAAAAGAGCATTGGAAAAGCGACAGGCGTAGTGAAAACCAGGTTTGCAGAGAGACCGTATGCGATCACCGTCATTGGCCGAGGGCCTCGGGAAGCAACATGGCGATCTCAGGGCATCGTATTAGTTCATCGACCGGGCCGGTGAGGTCCCATCGACCCTCGGGCCGAACGACGAACAAGGCCGCGACGCGGCGATCGTTGCATGCAAGTAATTAGTGATCAGGATGTGGTCACAACTGTCCAGTTCGGGCAAATAATGTGACCACGTTCTTCAGAGCGAGCGAAACAGAGACTCAGAAAATGAGGATGAGATCATGAGCAATGTAGATAGAACCGAACATCGGGCACCATCGAACATTCAGGCCGATGGTATCGACAGGCCATCTAAGCAAGCTGATGGACGAACATTAGCGGTGGTTACTCAGGGCCTGGTGAAACAATTTGGCGATAACCGTGCAGTGGACGGAGTTGATCTGGCAATACCAAACGGATGCATCTATGGATTGCTGGGGCCGAACGGTGCGGGCAAGACCACGATCATAAACATATTGGCAACGCTGCTGAACTCGGATGCTGGAACGGCCAAAATATTCGGCCATGACGTCCATGGCGAAGCTCACGTCGTCCGTCAGCTCATCAGCGTGACAGGACAATATGCCGCGGTTGACGAGAAGCTATCGGCATCTGAGAACTTGGTCGTTTTCGGAATGCTGCTCGGCCTGAGCCGATCGGATGCACGCAAGCGAGCTGCTCAACTGCTGGAGGATTTCGGATTGACCGAAGCGGCCAATAAGACGCTTGACAAGTTCTCGGGAGGTATGCGCCGCAGGCTCGACATAGCAGCGAGCCTCATCGTGCAATCCCCCTTGATCTTTTTAGATGAGCCGACCACTGGTCTTGATCCGCGAACGAGGGCGCAGATGTGGAACACCATCAAGCAGCTCGTTTCATCAGGATCGACGATCCTGCTTACGACCCAATACCTCGACGAGGCCGATTACCTCGCCGACCGCATCGCGGTCATCGACCACGGACGCGTCGTCGCCGAAGGAACGCCTAGCGAGCTGAAAGCGGAGGTCGGAGTGGCAACGTTGCGTTTGGGGCTTATCGATGAAAAAGATAACGCTGAGGCGACCCGAGTGATCGAGACAGAACTGCAGGTCAAGTCGACAAGTCCCGAACCTATGCTCATCACCGCTCCGATGGCCGACCCAGAAAGGGTGACCGACCTGCTCATCGCACTTCGTGAGGCGGGCATACGCCTGGCCAAGATAAGCGTTCAGGAACCGACCCTCGACGAGGTCTTCATGGCCCTGACCGGGGAGAACATACTGGTGGAGAGGGAGGCGGCTTGATCATGGCCACGCAAAGTGTCTCTAGGAACGACATTAAGGGCCGCATAGCGACCGCTACGATCGTTCCTGTCACTGAACGAAAATTGAAGACCCGTGCAAGCTTCGGTGACTCCATAAAGCATACTCTGACCATGGCCTATCGCTCTTTGCTGCTGATCAAGCGAACGCCCCAGCAACTTTTCGACGTGATGATCCAACCGGTGATATTTACGCTCCTGTTCACGTTCCTTTTCGGAGGAGCGGTCTCGGGGAGCTGGCAAAACTACCTGCCGATTATCATCCCGGGAATCTTGGTGCAGACGCTGGTATCAGCATGTATGGCCACCGGCGTGCAGATCCGTGAGGACATGGATAAGGGCGTGTTCAACCGGTTCAAGTCATTGCCAATCGCCCGGATCGCTCCTTTGACCGGGGCACTCTTGACCGATACGCTTCGCTATGGTATAGCCACCGCCCTAACGTTCCTGATGGGTTACCTCCTGGGCTACCACTGGGCTACCCTCGGCGGCGCTGTGCTCGGAGCCATGCTCATAATCCTGGCAGCGTGGTGCATCAGCTGGATATTTGCCTTCCTCGGCACCATTGCTCGTTCGGCCACCACTGTGCAGGGTGCGTCCACCCTCGTCCTGTTCCCACTGGTCTTCCTGTCCGGAGCATTCGTTCCGACCAGCACCTTGCCAGACTGGCTTCAGGCATTTGTCAACATCAACCCGTTGACATATGTGGTAAGTGCCATCAGCGAGCTTTTCAACCAGGGCATCATCGGCAATGACTTTTGGTTCTCGCTCATCGGATCGTTGGTGGTTGTGCTCATATTTGCTCCCCTGACCCTAGCTGCGTACCTGCGCAAGGTGGAGTAAGAACCGTGCTGTCTTGACGGAGGCCATGATGACGCATACTCGCGAATTCGGATCTCGCCGGGAAATTCGGAATCGCAGGGGACCAAAGGAGGTGATCGGCATGATACTCAATTGAAGAATGATGGTGCTGAATGCGATGGGGGACCTCCCACGACCAGCATAAAAGGCCTCTTGGATCAGATGATAGAAAGGATACTGACCCCTGTCATCGGATAGGCTAAATCCATTGTTAAAAACAGCTCCTATGTGCCGGCCAGGAGACCGACGCCACATCGGAATAGTGTTCGTTGGGAAAGGAGTTCGCCTCTTGGCTCGGCCAGTAATGTTCGGAATCCCGAGTATTAACTGCTTTGCCTAAGCTGGGCCGATCAGCCAATGGCACTTGGCAAACCCCCGCACCAGCAGGACAAGAATGGGGGGGACAGAGCATCCTGGGTCGACGACCTGAGTTGAGTGCTCGTCCATTGTATTCTCTCAAACCATAGATCGCTGTGGTCACTTTACGAATAGCCCCGCGGTATGCGGCCGATCCTCCGCTCAATGGAGACAAAACGGTAAGGCGGAGATCAATTCATCGATCAATGAAGTTTCAACCACTCCCTGGCTGGCACAGATACCTTTCTCTTCACCTCAGGGTTGTACTTGGAGCCCATGTTCGGAATGATGCTCTGATAGAGCCAATGGTCACCGCCTTCGAATGTCTGAATCCGCTTATCGTCCGATTCCAACTTGTCTCTGATATCCTCTGAGCTCTTTGGAAGCGCGATGACGTCCTTATCCCCGTGGAGCAACAGCACTGGATTATTGACTTTTGAGGCATTATGCGGCATATTATTGGTCAGCTTGGTCTGGGCATCGAACAGGTAGCCAAGGCCGAATATCTTGGTGCTAAGGGGATCGTCCGAGATCAACTGGTACTCCTCGCTAACCTTGAACGTCTGCGGCCACTCGTCAATGAGATTGTACATTGAATGGTGATGGTAGACCGGCGACAGAGCGAGCTTCAAGGTATCTTGACGAGGCAACTTGAACCCCATCTCCAGGGGAGGAGACGCCAGAATCAACCCGGCGATCTTCTCTGGATGGTTTGCGGCATACCATAGGGCATAGGCACAGCCGATGCTGTGGCCGAAGAGAAATAGTTCCTTACCCGGATGATTCCTGTTAACAAAGTCCACGAAATCATCTACATCCTGCAGATGACGATCAAAATCATGAGTATCGCCCCGCGGTAGATCTTGCTCCTTTGAGTTACCGAACCCCCGCCGGTCGAAGGCATAAACCTCAGAATGATCATTCGCCAACTCTGGGCCCACGAAACGGAACGCACCTGAATGAACCTCTATCCCGTGGAGGAAGATCACCACACGCTCCACCTTTCCCGTTGCGGGCCATCTTCGGTAGAACAGCTCAAAGCCATCGGTCATCTTGGTGCGTTCTTCCATGGCAATAACGGTTTGAGTTTGCATTATTTCACCGAATAAGTCTTGAAGATTCGGTTATTTGAGAATGATTGAACCTATCGGCGTCAGATCCCTCTCGATATCCCGCCGGAGCGATTAGACCGCGTACACGTTCATCTCAGGCCTCGCGGTAGCTGTTGGCTCTGGCAAGATGAAGACCGGTGCACCTACCAGGAGGAGAACGGATGGTAAAGTACAATCAATAGCTGAAGCTCGAAGGAAAGCTGGCAGCAAAGCTGCATTCATGGGCAGAAGGGCGTTCGAAAGGCGTTGATGATCGCGAAATCCGACGTCTTTCAGTAGATGATTTACCCAAATGCAGGTAAAAGGTCTGACGCACTGCGGGTATGGCGGGCGATATTGGGGGCCCCTGTCCGATCGATGTAGCGCTTCTCAAGTGTAAGCGCAGGAGCCGCTTGACGAGTGTAACTTCACCGACACATAGGTAAAACCATCATCGGGCCGGTCGAACAGGGACCCTCGCTCTGCTCAGGGCTACGAGTCCCCTATCTCGGGAGTTTCGAGGGCGAGTGGCTAAATCCCTCTCTTGCTTGATGGTCTGTTGTGCCCGCAAAGTCCAGACCGACCGGGGTGACGATCGTCGGAGCGCTGTACTTCATCATGGCGGCCCTTGCGTTCGTGGCAGCACTAGGTTATCTCCAATGGGCCGGTATTGCTCATTTTCCATTCATATCACGAACGGAAGCACCGTTCTGGCTTGTTATCGGAGGGAATCTACTCCTGACCTACCTGGGCCTTATCGTTTTCTTGGTCGCGGTTGTTGACCTCATAATGGCGATAGGCTGCTTCAGAGGTTGGGGTTGGGTGTGGTCATTCGGAGTGGTCCTTGTCATTATCAACATAGTCCTTTCAATGATCTACTCCCTAAGCCAGGAGCTATCGGTGGACGAGGTCAAGGCCGGCATTATAGGGGCGTTCGTTCCGATCGTCGTCCTTGCCTACCTGAGCACCAGAAAGGTGAGAGCCTTCTTCGGAAAGGCCTAACCCCCCACTGAAAAGCCGTGCCTGGGGTGCCATTTCCCTGATGGGGGGTTGCATTGACTTTAGATTATAGTCTAAAAGGACTGAAACCAGGCTGCTGACTTGCACTACTCTGATGTGCGGCCCATGCACATATTCCGCCTATTGGATGAACATATGGACTCAAGACAAGAATCGATCCACTTAAAAAATAATGCCATCATCAAGACATCGTTCTTGAAGTCATCTCAACCCCACATTGGAAATGATATTACTTCCAGCCCACCTTGATCTTCCCCACTTCATCAATGGTGGGCTGGAGACCATAGCATTGGATCCAAGCTTTCTAGGCTTCGAAATGATGCCATGTTCGACCCAGGATAAAAATGTGATATACAAATGGATTATGGACGATAGTTCTCCCCATCTGGTTGGACATTACACGACACACATTCACGGTTGCTTTGACCGACGGTTGGCTGGAAATGCACTAGTCAATTATCTGACTGACCATGTGTTTGGAAGGTTCCAGCATCGGTAGCAACTCGTTCCTGATCAGACTGGTGGCCACATTATACGAATTATTAAATGTAATAATGGCGATAGTTAGGTCGGGGAAGGGAGATGGATAGAGGTGAATCTGTAGCCGCTGTGGCGATAGCGACCATAATGTTCCTGGCTGGATCGTTAGGAACCGTTTTTATCCTGGTGTCGACGAACGATATTTACAGAGGGGAGGTCAATCACATTCAGACCAACGGTGTTAACGATCTGCCGCTGTTCACCAACTTGTCCATCGCTGTGCTCGGCATCTCGGAAAAAACCTCAGAGATTTCGGGAGCTTTGAACACCAGTACGGCGACCATATCGTACGCCAACGACCTGGCTAGATTGGAAGACGTCCATTCGGTTAAAATCCTGCTCATCGATGGCAGTTGGCTCAGAGACAAGAACTCAAAGGATGTGGCCGATGCCTTGGTGCGGTTCTTCCTAAATAACACGGCAATCGCTGTTGTCGGTGGGCCATCGGACGCATTGTCGCTGGTTCTACATAATACGGGCACTAGTGGCAATTTTGAAAATTCTTCGAGCAATTCGTATGCCATGCGCTATGCTCCGGGTGTCAAGGGTGCGATATGCTTTGATCTTGAAAATAGGGACACATACAGGAGTACCATCGTGCTGTACAATTGGTGCGTTATTCAGGAAGCAAGGCTCTGAGCTTCCGTCTGATTTTCCTGTTGCATATCCATTTGTACGGGGAGCGACCCGATGCGATAGATTGGGCGACATGGTCGCATGCTTTTCCACCTCTCTGACAACGCAGAGATAAAAGGAAAACATCTTCGCTTCTGTGAGTTCATCATGTGTTTCTATTGCCATCGACACAGGAGGCCTGAGCCTCTCTCGCAGACAAGACTTGTGCCACTGTTGAAGATTTAATAATTAAAGGATTCGAATATGCGACCATGGCGAGGGCGGCACCAAATAATTAGCGAAAAAAGGCAAGCGGCCTTGCACCGCTCAGACACCGATACTATTCATCCAAACGGTAAGGCCAGAGAGTTACCCTTAACCTCATCCCAGTAGTATTGTATTCACTACGATCGATGCGAAGAGGCCCAATATGGATAGGGTTATACCTGCATAGGCAAGTTTGTTGCCCTGGCTCTTCTTGGACAGTGATAAAGCGCCAAATATTACTCCGGCAGGGGTGAATATGATGGGCAACACGAGGAAGCTGCAGACACCCAATACGATGGATGCGATTGCCCAATTCCTTTCCGGCCCGGGTTGGTTCATCATCGGTTGAGCATAGTAAACGGGAGGATTGACAGCATAGGCCACATTTTGTACTCCGTCTTGAGGGATCGCGGTTCCGCACTTCGGACAAAAGTGTCCTTCGGGAAACTCGGTTGAACATGTCGGGCACTGCATGAGCGATTATTGGTTTGTATAGTATTTATAAATAATCATATAATAAAATAAAGCACCATTTACTGTTCACGCATGCGCCTTTTCATTCATTGTTTACACTGTTCGTGCCGATACAGTTACCATGAAGGGCGGTGCAATACAAAGCAGACGCGCTAAGGGAGCTCATCAACTTCGGTCTTGGAAGTAATTCACTCCAACGCTCGGCCGTGTTGAGCGTTGGGATAATGAGCTGAGCTAGACTATGACAAGGCCGAACGGCCAATGGTCACTGATCTAGGTCAATCCGTTGTAATTGAAGAACGGACCGAACTTCTTATCGACGGTCAGAATATGGTTCTTGAGCCAATCGAACAGGAAGTTCATCACATCGATAGTAAGGTCAAGGCGATGAGCATCGAAATCGTCCTTGAACGTAGATACTTTCTCTACGAATCGTTCATGCTCGAGGTGATGCGCGTTATATCCTGGATAATTGAACTTTTTCATATACCTCTCTTCGGTGGCGAAGTGTTTCTTCGCATATTCTGTCATGTCGCTCAGTATCTTCCCCACCATAGAACGACCCTGCCCTTTAACCATCGCATCATGGAGTTCGTTGATCATCCGAATGAGGTTCTTGTGCTGCTCATCAATCTCCTTGACATTGACACTGTAATCTTGGGACCATTCCATCAAGGACATAACCATTGTTTATTATTGTCGTTATTTATTTATTGACTAACCAAAATCATTCCCGATAGCGAGATTATTTCACATCAATGCTAAAGCCTGACCTCTAGCAGCTATGCGCCGATTAACGGCCCCCATATATGCAATCTATCTAGTTGAGATATTGATTGGTGCTGTCGTCCGTAGCATCACTCTTGTTCGAGTGCCCAATCCGTTGATCGTTCGGCCGGAACCGAGGCTGTTAGCGTTTGATGTGCTTTGCTGAAAAATTGCCACCGCTTATCCCGTAGGGCTTACGCGACCGTCCGCTGGGTTTCAATCTCATCTTTCGATCACCATGGGCGTGCTCCTCTAGCCGACATTATCGGTCCCATGCCCTCAGGAGCATGAGTCTCTTCCAAAACGATCCAATCATTCTCATTATCAACTCCTGTAATTTGGAGTGGAAATAAAGGGGTCTATTCTCCCGATGCGTTCAAGACGTAAGACGGCCGCGAAGGGAGCAACGAGCGCACATTAGCAAAGCGGCCCCCTGCTCTGGAAGAGAGAAACGGCAAATCGACAACAGATTTGAAGCGATTCTTCAGGCGATCTACAAACACTGATGATCGGCGGTCACATCAGTTAATGAAATATTTGTGTGCCGTACTACGTGTACTGCACATTCAAAGCGGCATCGCGACGAGGGTGCTCATCCACACAACACCCAGGTGCATTTGATCACCGTGACCGAACCCTATTCGTTTTCCATTCCTCAACCAGCCTAATTGCCTCTGCCTTTGGATCATCGGCCTCAGCCACCGCTGACACCACAAAGAAACCATCGGCCCCCGTTCTTGCGAGCGGAGGTATGTCGGAAAGCTTGACACCGCCGCCGACAACGACCGGGACCGGACTAAGCCTAGCCAGTTCAGCGACTTCGGCGAAGCTCCTGGTGATCACCTTACCGTTCGGACCCATCCCACAATCCGGTTTCGTGCTTGTCTCATGCAGCGGCCCAGCACCAAAATAATCTATCTGACTGACATCCACCGTTCTGATGTAATCAAATAGCTCGCTGGTTCTGGCCGAGAGGCCGATGACCGAGTCGTCACCCAGGTACTCCCGACAGATCTCCACCGGGATATCAGATTGTCCGACATGTATTCCATCCACCTTTGCCCCCTGCTTTCTTGCCGCCAGAATAACATCGAGGCGGTCGTCCACCAGTAAGGTTACTTCATCTGACCTGCCGAGCTCAGCGATCACGTCAGAAGCCTCATGGGTCAGCTTGATCAATTCACGAGCCGAGGCTGTTTTCGACCGTATCTGCACGCAGGTGAATCCGGCCTCGATCACATCTTTGATGATCTGACGAACGGGCCGTCCTTTGGTGTTCTCGGGTCCGACCACGAAGTATGCGGATATGTCAAATTTTTCTCTCATGTTCGTTTTGTCCGTTCAGGATGTCGTTCACTTTCTCCACTTTGGCATGGATCATGTCCGCGAATCCGGGGCGCACATCGGCTTTCAGTACAACCTCCGTGCGGATCCCTTTGTTGGCGAGGATGAACGTTGCGTCTTTCACGACCTTCATCACATCATCCCACTCGCCTTCGATCTCCGTGAACATGGAGGTCGTGCGATTCGGCAACCCTGAGGATCTTATTATTCGCACGACCTCAGCCACTTCAGGCGCGAGCTCATCACCTATGCCACAAGGGGTGATGGCGATAGCAACAAGCGTGTTCATAGATCACACTTCCTCGATCTCAAATGAGCTTTGAGCAACATCTGCCGCGGTAGCCTTGTACAGTTCGTCGAGGAATGCCACCTGAAAACTTCCGGGGCCATCCGCTCGACCTTCGGCCCTGGCCCCCGCCACATTGTACATCGCTGTAGCGGTGAGCGCTGCGATGAACGGCGAAGCTACAGCCGCATAAACGGCGACTACACCGCCCAACGAACAACCCGACCCGGTGATCTTGTTCATGAAGTGAGATCCTCCATGAGAAAGGGCTATGACGGAGCCATCTGTTACCAGATCCGTCTCGCCGGAAACGGCAACGGCCCCGCCCGTCCACTTCGCCAGAGCCACGGCCGCGGCCTTTGCGGCGATCACCGAATCGGTAGAATCGACGCCACGAACATGAGATCCGTCGGTCCCGCCGTCCAGCCCCCATAGGCCGGCCAGCGCGAGAATTTCCGAAGCGTTCCCCCTGATGACGGTAGGCTTGAACTCCCTGAATTGCCGCAACAGGTCCGTTCTAAGTGAACCGATGCCGACCGCGACCGGATCCAGGACCCATGGTTTCCCTAATTCATGTAGGGCCTTGACCGTACGGGGCAGGGTCTGTTCGTAGACCGGCAACAGAGTACCCGCGTTCACATAGGTGGCACCGCTTGCTCTCGCGAGGAACTCACCCTCATCGGGCAGGTAGACCATGGCGGCGGACCCTCCGACGGCAAGTTGCGCATTGGCCACGAAGTTGATGGTGACGGCGTTCGTAATCGACCCCACCATCGGATTTTGTTTTCTTACGATTTCCACTGCCTGGATCATCTGATCTTGAACGTCTTTTTTATTGATTGATTTCATCTTCATCCTTCCGCTGGCATTACCCAGATCAAGTTCTAATGGTGTGTTCTCAGCCCTGCGGTCGATACGCATTTGGTTTGCTTATCTGCAAACAGGCACCCATTTACGCCATTTCGGCCCTGCATCGATTTTTTTCTTACCAGTTCCAACTTCATCGGTTCAGGGGCGCAACGCACCCGTTAACCATCCCTGGAGCCGTTCTCCCCTTTTTCGGTGGTGCGCTGGCATTTTACTTTGATTGTCTCGCGCGCCTACCGATGTCTGCGATATCTGCCGAAATATTGGTAGCGATAATGCCCCTTTGATATTTGAACTGGAGGCAGGATCTCTAGCTCGATTCTGTTTGTTTAGATAATAGGATAGAACTATGGTTCTGCGAGATGGGGGACCATTTGGGATCATCGTCTGTGAGGAATAATTTGAGCTCTTCAGCGAAACGGTAGACTGCCAACAGTCAATACAGGTCCAGCTAGTCGATCGGGTGATGCGAAGCCCACATGATCCGCGCGACGTTCTTACTACCAGCAATCAGGTAAGTCTTTATCTTTCTACATGATGCTAGGAAGTCAGCTATGGCAGTGGACGAGAATAGCAAGTGGGTTAGGCGATTTGTGACCATGTGGACAGGGCAGGCCTGCTCCTTCTTCGGCGCGGAGCTGGTCCAGTTCACCCTGGTATGGTGGCTAACCATGCAGACCCATTCCGCCACCGTCCTGGCCTTCGGAATGATAATGGCCCTACTGCCACAAATAATCATTACTCCACTTGCCGGGACGAAGTTGGACAGATGGAACCGTCGTCGGGTCATGATATTCGCCAATATTGGCATCGCGGCTCTGACCACCATGCTAGTGATCATCTTCACCCTAGATCTGGCCGAGGTTTGGGTCATCTATGTCATGATATTCATTCGATCATCGTTCGCCGGGTTCCTGTGGCCAGCCTTCCAAGCCTCCACCACCATGATGGTGCCTGAGAAGTTCCTTACTAAGGTAAATGGACTGAACGAGTCGGTCCGTGGTGTCGCCACTATATTCGCGCCCCCTCTGGGCGCGGTGCTGATCGCGATGCTTCCTGTCGGGGACGTCCTCATCGCCGACATTGCGACCACCGTCCTGGCAATAGGGACCCTTATGGTCGTGTCCATCCCTCAACCAGAAAGAAGGCCGGGGCCGAAGACCTCCATGAAGGAGGACCTCAAGGAAGCTGCCGGATTCTTGCGGTCGTGGCCCGGGGTGATAAGCTTGTTGGCGGTGTTCATGGTCGTCAACTTCCTGATATCGCCTACCTTCTCCCTACTGCCCATCATGGCAGTAAATCACTTTGGCGGAGGTGCGATGGAGTACGCGTCCATGGAGTCGATGGCCGGTATCGGGATGATCATTGGGGGCGTGCTCATGGGAGTGTGGGGAGGCTTCAAGAAGCGCATTGTGACGGTACTCGTCGGCATCTCGGTGGTCGGAGCCGGCATCCTCCTGGTGGGCCTGACCCCGGCTTCCGGCCTGATGATGGCCCTTGGCCTCCTGCTCGTGGTCGGCATGATGTTTCCCATCATCAACGCTTCAGTTTTAGCCATCATGCAGACGGGCGTACCTCCGGAGATGCAAGGCCGAATATTTTCCATAATCATCAGCGGGGTCACCATCATGACCCCCCTGAGCCTGGTGATCGCTGGACCTCTTTCAGATACAATGGGCGTGGAGCTTTGGTATCTGCTCGCCGGATCATCTCTCCTGGTGGTTGGCGTAGGATCGTTCTTCGTTCCGGCTTTGATGCGAATTGAGGAAATGGCTCAGATGGCAAAGCCATCTGAACCGACCGCGCCGTCTGAGGTCTGAGATCCACCCATACTCAACGATCACCCCACCTCAGGAACAGGTACAAATACGGATGCGGTCGGCATGGCCAAGAGAGATGAGCGAATGACCCCGATTCGTATGAGCTCGGAATACTTCGGAACGAGGGACTTTGAGACGCCTGAGGAAGCCAGTAGGAGCATCAACCGTTTGGATAATAGGGCGGAGCTTGTTGACGAGCTAGGTAATACATATTCGAATACGGCGCCAAACATCAGGTTCGTTACCGAGAGGAGAAAGGAGGCCACCATCCGAGATAAGGTCTCGAAGGAAGAGATCGGGACCATCCGCGGAGAGGAGGATTGAGCTCTCCAGGGATCAAAGAACGGTTAATCCTCACTCCACATGATTAAAGGAAGGAGTGACTCACTTCTCGATCGCTTCGGCCAAGCTCCTTCTTAGCTTCTCCTAGATGGCGATATTATTGAGATATTGGTATTCATGTACTCGGCATTCAGAGAACGTGTTCTTGAAGAGCGAGACGCATGTTACGCCATAGTAGCGCAAAAAGAATATCAACTCCCCACTATAGGTCGTAAACGAGGGGCAAGTATGCTGAAGATGCTCAAGATGTACATCATGATGCTGTGGGTAGTATGGGTGGCGGCGACCGTTTCCGCCATGGTCTCTGGGAACATAATGAGGAATATGCGCATGCATAAGATGAAGGAAATGTGGATGGAGAATAAGCATAAGATGCAGGAAAAGGGCTGCGAGGAAGGAAAGCCGAACGAACCATGAATATTACATCACGCTGGTCCCTTAAACCCCTTATCATAATCCTGTTCTGAACGCCTGTCAGGTTTGAACTTCATCCTTTCTGGACTTCATTCAATGGATCACTTAGGAAAGGACTTTGGATGAGGTTATCGACGTACAAAAATATTATAGCTAAAAAAAGGAACGGGTTTAAGGTGAGGAACTTTGGCTGCCTCAATCGTTCTTGTGAGAGTGTTCTCCTCCCTTGCGCTTGGCCTCCGTCGGCTGGGCCTCCGCTCCCTTGCGACCGGCCTCCGACAGCTTCTCGTGAGTGGACTCTCCCGAGGTGCCGCTCCTCTCC